>NZ_QQWY01000015.1:0-117401 GCF_003950455.1 Sphingomonas sp. ABOLE | reverse complement strand
CTATGACAACCGTCGGCGCTGCTGGATCCTGTGTTTGCTATGGATCCTGTGTTTGCTATGGCAGGGAGCGATCCCGTTGACGGTGGGAGCCATCTGGCTCAGATTGCATGCCGCGCCGACGGTTGTCGGCGCATGGATATCTGCTGGCCAAAACCCGCCGCTGCTTCCCGACATAGGACGTTGTCGCTGACCACCATGCACGGCAGCCCGCGACGTTCGGCGATAGCGCTTAGTTCACGAACGACCCGCCGGCCCGACAGCGACGTGTCGACGATACAGGCCAGACATTCCCGGCTGTAATCGTCGATGACGTTCAGCATGCGGAACCGCCGGCCGCAGGCCAACGCGTCCGACACGAAGTCGAGTGACCAGCGCTGGTTGGGTTCTTGGGGAATCGCCATCGGTGCCCGCGTGCCGAGCGCCCGCTTGCGGCCGCCACGCTTGCGCACCGTTAGCCGCTCCTCGCGATACAGCCGGTACACCTTCTTCAGGTTCATGCCCTTGCCCTCACGTCGCAGCAGTATCGCCAGCCGACGGTAGCCGAACCGACGACGCTCGTTCGCGAGCTCGCGCATCCGCTCGCGGACAGCATCGTCCTTCCCGCGAAGCGGCTCATATTGCCACGCCGACCGATTGACCCCGACCAGCCTGCAGGCGCGACGCTCGCAGAAACCGTGACCGGCCGTCAGCTTCTCCACCGCAGCGTAGCGTTCCACAGACCGCGTCAGTTTTTTCCCAGCAAGTCCTTCAACGCCGACACGTCGAGCATCGACTCCGCCAGCAGCTTTTTCAGCCGACGGTTCTCGTCCTCGAGCGCTCGCAACCGCGCGGCGTCGGAAACCGTCAGGCCACCGTATTTCGACTTCCAGGTGTAAAAGGTCGCATCGCTGATCCCGTGTTTCCGGCACAGGTCGGCGGTCTTCACGCCAGCCTCATGCTCCCGCAGCACCCCAATGATCTGATCCTCGGTAAATCGGCTTCGCCGCATCACTCGTCTCCATCTGACGAGCTAACTTACCAATGGCATGATTTCTGGGGAGCGGGTCAAATAGTGAACGGCGATCCCAGCGCGGCGGCAAATATACTCGTAATAGGCGCTCTCGTCGGCATCCTGAAAATGACCCCACCGGCTGACGTCGTAGACGAGTATTGCTTGGTAGTCTGCGACACCGGCGCTGACATCATCGATGAGGCGTTTGAGTGCATCGCGACCATCGATGCGGAGACCACTCTTGCCTTCATCTGCGTAGGTGCGAACGATCGAGAAACCTCGCGCGGCAGCGTAGTGACGGATGGCCTCCGCTTGGTTTTCGGTGGAGTAGCGCTGATGGTCCGTCGACATACGGACATACTCGGCAGCCCGCATACGGGTCGGTTCGTCTGAATGCTGGGTCTGCGGGACTAGCCAACTCTCCACGCACTGGACCTCACTGTTCATCGTGCGGCGCGGTGCCTGACGATTCCCGGGTTGGTTGGACGCAGGACTGATCCCGCACCTGTGCCGACATAGCGGGAAAGGAATGGAAAGGTGTTTCCGAAAACGGGCAGCAATTTACATTCCGGCAGCGACGAGGCCGATCTGGCGCTACTGATTTCGCGGGCGCTATTGGCAGAACTGGGTGCAAGCCACCGGGCAACGAAAACGGCGATGGGGTGGACAGGGGCAAGCGAGCGGACGGTCAAACACTGGCTGGCGGCTACCCACGTGCCCCAAGGGAACCACCTTGTGTCACTCGTCCGGCACTCCGATCAGGTTCTCGGTGCTATTCTTGTGGCGGCGGGTCGAGGAGATTTGCGGATTTCGCTGGAGTTGAACTTGGTGCGGGTCAAGCTTCTGGAACTTGCCGCACTGCTTGAACGCGCTTGAAGACAGAGGGGCCCCTTTCGATCAGGAAATCGAGAATCGACCGCGAATCATGCTTCAGGAAGTACCAAAATGGTTCGTGGTGCGGGGGTTCGTGTCCGGATTTCGGACCGATATTTTTGGTGGGCCACGAGTGGGCCACGGCATTTTGGGGATTTGAAAAGTGGCGGTTTTCTGCGGTTTCTGGAGGTAGATGTGAGTCCGGCCAGGGCACCAGTACATATTGAGAACATTGTAGAATCCGCGTAAAACTGCGATAAAGTCGCTGTTGACAGTCCCGTGTTTTCTCATTTTGTTCCGCTAATGCCCCGCGAATAGTGGGCCACGAATCGCTGGGCCACGGGCCTCGCAGGAGTCGTGGCCCACCATGCTAACCGTCGTCGAAATCCGTGCGCTGAAGCGCTGGAACCAGGCGATCGGGAGTGTGATCCTCCGTGACTCAGGCGCTGGAAAGTGTCAGATAGCCGCAGGCCTCGCCTGTCCTTTGGGCTGGGCAGCGCCATCTTGTACGAACCCCGGCGGCCGGCAGTCTGCGACGACGGGGATCGACTGTGCGGGGCGTAGGTTGAAGCAGCAATGACGACCTCTCCAACCTGCGCCGCCCTTGACTATGAGGCGCTGTTCGCTGCGGCGCCTGCCCCGATGCTGGTTCTCGCGCCGGATGCGCCGCGCTTCACGATCCTTGCGGCCAATGACGCCTATCTCTCCGCGACGATGCGGGTCCGCGACGACCTGCTAGGGCGCGGCGTGTTCGAGGCCATGCCCGACAATCCCGGCGATCCTGGCGCAGACGGGACGACGAATCTGAGGGCTTCGCTCGAGCGCGCGATCGCGAGCAGGAAGCCGGATTCGATGCCGCTTCAGAAATATGATGTGGCCGACCGCTCGGGGCGGTTCGAGGCGCGCTGGTGGGATCCCGTCAACAGCCCGGTCCTGGATGGTTCCGGCGCCGTCCGCGCGATCATTCACCGGGTAGAGGATGTCACCGCCAGCGTCGGCGTGGACCTGGCGCTGCGAGAGAGCGAGGCGCGGCTGGGCCTGGAGCGCAGCACGCTCGCCGCCCTGGTCGAGCATCTTCCGGTCGGCGTCATCGTGGTGGATCGGGATGGCACGCCGGTGCTTTGCAATCCCGCCTATGCGCGGATCGTCCCCGAATGTGCGATACCGTCCCGCCTGCCGGACGCGCGCGCGCGGTGGTTCGGGCAGGATGAGAACGGCCATGCCATCGAGCCCGATCGGTATGCGGGCGCCCGGGCGCTGCGCGGCGAAAACGTACCCGGATCCGAGTTCCTTCACCGCGCGCCGGATGGGCGCGAGACCTGGGTGCGGGTGAGCGGCGTACCGCTTCACGACGCGGAAGGGCAGATTGCCGGTGCGCTCTGCGTCGTCGTCGACATCGACCGACAGAAGCAGACCGAAGCGCGGTTGCGCGAGCTGAACGAAACCCTGGAAGCGCGCGTGGCGGCGCGGACTGCCGAGCTGGAACAGGCCCATGAGCAGCTGCGCCAAAGCCAGAAGCTGGAAGCGATGGGCCAGCTTACCGGCGGCGTGAGCCATGATTTCAACAATCTGCTGACGCCGATCATCGGATCGCTCGACCTGCTCCAGCGGCAAGCGGGTGGCGGCGAACGCGAGCGGCGACTCGTCGAACGGGCGCTCCAGGCAGCAGACCGCGCCCAGGTGCTGGTCCAGCGGCTGCTGGCCTTTGCGCGGCGCCAACCGCTCCAGCCGGTCCCGGTCGATGTGGGCGCGCTGGTGACCAACATGGCGGAGCTCGTCGCCAGCACCACCGGGCCGCAGATCGACGTGGTGGTGGATGTGAAGGCGGCGCTTCCTCTCGCTACCGCCGATCCGAACCAGATCGAAATGGCGCTGCTCAACCTCTGCGTGAATGCCCGGGATGCCATGCCCGACGGCGGTACGATCCGGGTTTCGGTTTCGACGGAGCCGGTCGCCCACCACCATCGCTCGGGACTGAAGCCGGGTCGCTATGTGCGGCTGTCGGTGGCCGATACCGGCATGGGCATGGATCGTGCCACCTTGGCCAAGGCGGTGGAGCCGTTCTTCTCCACCAAGGGCGTAGGTCGCGGCACCGGCCTCGGGCTGTCGATGGTCCATGGCCTTGCCGCGCAGCTCGGCGGCGCACTGACGATCCAGAGCCAGCCGGGCCTGGGCACCAATGTGGAGATCTGGCTGCCGACGAGCGACGAGGCGGCGGAGCCCTCCGGCGCCAAGGCGGAGGGCGCTGCCCCGCGCGCGGCGGGTATCGTGCTTCTGGTGGATGACGAGGACCTGGTCCGCGCCAGTACCGCCGACATGCTGACCGACCTGGGCTATACGGTGCTGGAGGCGAACTCCGCCAAGGCGGCGCTGAAGCTTCTCGATGACGGGCTGCGACCGGACCTTCTCGTCACCGATCATCTGATGCCGGGCGAGACCGGGCCGGCGCTGGCACGCGACGCCCAGCGGCGACTGCCGGACATCCGGATCCTGATTATTTCGGGGTTCGCCGAGCTCGACGCGGTCGAGGCGGATCTGGCGCGACTGACCAAACCGTTCCGGCAGGCGGATCTCGCGCGCAAATTGGATGCATTGGCGGGGGACGGGGAGCCAGCGGGAGCGAAACGCGGGTGAAGATCGCGACCTACTAGGTGAACGGCGTGAACGGTCCCCTGCCGGTGCTGCTGCGCTGGTTGGAGGAAGAGTCGCCGGATGCGGGCGTGGACCGGCAGGTACGCGGCTGGGAAAAGACCAGCGATCACGCCCCAACCTAGATCCGGTTGGGGGAGGACGGAAGCCTTCGCGCATGATCATCGCATCGGAGAGGTGCATGCCGGGCACGGCGATCCTCGACGCGACGCCCGCCAGTCCCTGCCCGCTCGGCGTTCGCTTCGACGAACCGGCGTTCGGCGCCGTGCTCCTCGCTGCCGTTGGGCAGTAGGTAGAGTACCCAAGCGCGCTCCCGGGCGGCGGATGGCATGAGATGACCACTGCTCCTGACCGCGAGGGACCATGATGCAACCGGTGGAAAGCCCCGCGTTCGAAGGCCTCGCCGCGGCGGCGGCCGCCGTCCGGCTCCGCGAGGAGGGGCCGAACGAACTGCCGCGGGCGGGGCAGCGCTCGCCGTTGCGCATCCTGATCGAAGTGCTGCGCGAGCCGATGCTGGCGCTGCTGCTGCTCGGCGGCATCGCCTATCTGCTGCTGGGCGATACCGCCGAAGCCTTGATCCTGCTCGCCTTCGCGACCCTTTCGGTGCTGGTCACGGTGATCCAGGAAGCGCGCACCGAGCATGTGCTGGAGGCGCTGCGGGACCTGTCCGCGCCGCGCGCGCTCGTCGTTCGCGACGGTGCGCGCGTTCGCGTTCCCGGCCGCGAGGTGGTGCGGGACGATCTGATCGTTCTGGAGCAGGGCGACCGGGTGCCTGCCGACGCGGTCCTGATCGCGGCCGCCGACCTGCAGACCGACGAATCGCTGCTGACCGGCGAATCACTGCCGGTGGGCAAGACCGCCGCATCTCCAGCGGGCGCCGACGCGGAGCACCGCCCGGGTGGCGAGGGGCAGCCCTTCGTCTATTCGGGCGCCCTCGTCACGCGCGGCAGCGGGATCGGCCGGGTGCTGGCGACCGGCCCGCGCAGCGCGATCGGCCGGATCGGCCAGTCGCTGGCGACGCTCGACACCGACGCGCCCCGCCTGCGGCGCGAGACCGCCCGGCTCGTCACCTGGTGCGGGATCGGCGGCTGCGCGATCGCGGCGATGGTGGTGCTGCTCTACGGGCTGCTGCGGGGCGGCTGGATCGAGGCGCTGCTGGCCGGCATCGCGATCGGCATGTCGCTGCTGCCGGAGGAATTCCCCGTCGTGCTGACGGTGTTCCTCGCCATGGGTGCGTGGCGGGTAGGCAAGGCCGGCGTGCTGACGCGGCGCGCCGCCGCGATCGAGACGCTCGGCTCGGCGACGCTGTTGTGCACCGACAAGACCGGAACGCTCACCGAGAACCGCATGTCGGTGGCCCGGCTCTGGCTTCCCTCGGGCGATACCCTCCGGATGGGCGGCGGGGGCGAGGTGCCGCCGGACTATCATCGCCTGATCGAGACGGCGGCGCTCGCGAGCGCGGTGGCACCGAGCGACCCGATGGAGGTTGCGCTGCACGAGGCCCGTGCCCGGGTCGCGGTGCCCTGCCGCACCGGGGGCAGGGTGGCCCATGCCTATGCGCTCCGCCCCGAACTGCTCGCCATGTCGAACATCTGGGACGATGGCGAGGAACTCACCCTCTGCGCCAAGGGCGCGCCGGAGGCGATCGCGACGCTGTGCCGGCTGGTGCCCGCAGACGCAGCGGCGATGTCGGCGGCGGTCGAGGCGATGGCAGCCGACGGCATTCGCGTGCTTGCCGTCGCCCATGCCACCCCGCGCGACCGCAACTGGGCGGCGACCCAGCACGATTATGCCTATACGCTGGCCGGGCTGATCGGACTCGCGGACCCGCTGCGGGCCAGCGTTCCCGCCGCCGTCGCGGAATGCCGCGACGCGGGGATCCGGGTGGTAATGATCACCGGCGACTATGCGGCGACCGCGCGCTCGATCGCGACCCAGGCGGGGATCGCCGAGGGCGACGTCCTGACCGGCGACGAACTGGCCCGGCTCGACGCGCCCGAGCTTGCCGCGCGCCTCGAGACCGTCACCGTCTTTGCGCGGATCATGCCCGAGCAGAAGCTTCGGATCGTCCAGGCCTATAAGGCGAAGGGCGAGATCGTCGCGATGACGGGGGACGGCGTGAACGATGCTCCCTCGCTCAAGGCCGCGCATATCGGCGTGGCGATGGGCCGGCGCGGCACCGATGTCGCGCGCGAGGCATCCGCGATCGTCCTGCTCGACGATGATTTCGGCGCGATCGTCCGCTCGGTGCGGCTCGGCCGGCAGATCTACGACAATATCCGCAAGGCCATGGCCTTCATCTTCGCCGTGCATGTGCCGATCGCGGGCTTGGCGCTCCTGCCCTTGTGCCTGGGGCTGCCGATCCTGTTCGGCCCCATCCACATCGCGCTGCTCGAAATGGTGATCGATCCGGTCTGCGCGCTGGTGTTCGAGGCCGAACGTGCCGAAGACGATGTGATGCGGCGTCCGCCGCGCGCGCCGGACGGGCCGCTGTTCTCGCTGCCGATGATCGGCTGGAGCATCTTTCAGGGCGGCCTGGCCTTCGCCATGCTGGCGGCCGTCTTCCTGGTGGAGACCTGGTCGGCCATGCCCGAGGCCGAGTTGCGCGCGCTGATCTTCTTCGCGCTGATCGCCGAGATCGTGGCGCTGGTGCTGGTCAACCGTTCGTTCAGCGCCGCACTGGGTGCCGCGCTCGTGCGTCACAACCTCGCGCTGCGGTACATCGCTGCCGCGATCGTCGGGGGGACCGGGCTGATCCTGCTGCTTCCCTCGGCACAGGCGCTGCTGAAGTTCGGGGCGATCGCCTGGAGCGACATGGCGTTGGCGGTCGCGCTCGGTGTCGCCTTGCTGGTGATGCTCGAGGGGTGCAAGCCGCTGCTCCAGGGGACAATGGCCCGTGGCGCGGCTGGACGGCGGCCATGACCTTCGCGCGCGCCTTTCCGCTATCGCTGCTCGGCGGCGTGACGCTCGCCTTCCTCTGGCTGGTCACGCCATTTTCCGGAGCGATCCTCTGGGCGGTGATCGCGGCAGTGCTGTTCGACCCGCTGAACGCGCGGCTGGTGCGCGCCATGCCTGGCCGCCGCAACGTCGCGATCCTCGTCACGTTGCTCGCGATCATCGCGCTGTTCGTGGTGCCGGCGATGCTTCTTGGCGGGGCGCTCGTCGCGGAGGCCAAGGGGCTCTATGCGCGCGTGCAAGGCGGCGACATCGATGTCGTGCGGCTGGTCGCGGATCTGCAACGCCATTTACCCGCATGGGCGCGCCATTGGCTCGCCGATATCGGGCTGGGCGACATCAACGGGGTGCGCGCCACGCTCAGCCGCGGGCTGGCCGACGGCTTTCAGGCGGTGGCGGCGCGGATCGTGCGTATCGGGCAGGGGACGCTCGGCTTTTTCCTGCAACTGGGCGTGATGCTCTATCTGACCTTCTTCCTGCTGCGCGACGGCCGCGCGATCGCGGCGCGGATCGAGCGCGCACTGCCCGTCGAGAGGACACAGCGCGTGATCCTCGTCGCCAGATTCGTCACCGTGATCCGGGCTACCATCAAGGGAAGCCTGATCGTCGCGGCGCTGCAGGGTATCACCGGCGGGCTCATTTTCTGGGCTCTCGGGATTCCCGGTGCGCTGCTCTGGGGCGTGGCGATGGGCTTCTTCTCGCTGTTCCCCGCGATCGGAACCGGGCTGATCTGGGTTCCGATGACCTTGTACCTTCTCGCCACCGGGGCGGTCTGGCAGGCGACCCTGCTGTTCGCCTGCGGCTTCATCATCATCAGCAGCGTCGACAATGTCGTGCGACCGATACTGGTCGGGCATGATGCGCAGATGCCCGACTATATCGTGCTGATCGCAACGCTGGGCGGCTTCGAGCTGATGGGCTTCAACGGCTTCGTGGTCGGCCCGATCATCGCCGCGCTGTTCCTCGCCGCATGGGAGGCATTCTCGCTTCCGGCGGCAGGCGGCGAGCCCGCGACCGGCTGACCTGGGGGCGATCGGCAGACGCATCCACCAATGCGGGCCGCGATCGGCCGCGCTGGCAGGCTATGTCGAATGTCGTTGGCCGGGGCTAATATATCTACTATGCTGGATATATGGAAAATGATTCGGCTATAGCCGCGCTCGGCGCCCTTGCTCAAGGAACACGTCTCGACGTGTTTCGCCTACTGGTGCGGCACGAGCCGAACGGCATGGCGGCGGGGGAGATCGCTCGCCAGCTGGAGGTGCCGCAGAACACTATGTCGGCGCATCTCGGTATTCTCGCGCGCGCCGGCCTGATCCACTCCGAGCGGCAAAGCCGCTCGATCATCTATCGCGCCGACCTGGCGGGCCTGCGCGCGCTGACGCTGTTCCTCGTCAAGGATTGCTGTGCGGGCAGCGCCGAGTTGTGCGCGCCGCTCGTCGCCGAACTCGCCCCCTGCTGCTGAAAGGACGTGCCATGGCCGTCGACATCATCATCTATCACAACCCCGAGTGCGGCACGTCGCGCAACGCACTCGCCATGATCCGCAATGCCGGCATCGAGCCGCATGTCGTCGAGTATCTGAAGACCCCGCCTTCGCGGGCGATGCTGGTCGACCTGATCGCCCGCGCCGGGATGCGCCCGCGCGACCTGCTGCGCGAAAAGGGCACCCCCTATGCCGAGCTGGGCCTGGGCGACCCGTCGCTGTCCGACGATGCGCTTCTGGACGCGATGATGGCGCACCCGATTCTGATCAACCGTCCCCTGGTCGCCTCACCGCTGGGGGTGAAGCTGTGCCGCCCCTCCGAAGCCGTCCTCGACCTGTTGCCGGCCGCCCAGCGCGGGGCGTTCGCCAAGGAGGATGGCGAACAGGTGGTCGATGCCGCCGGCGAACGGGTGCGCTGACGCCATGTCTACGGTTTCCCCTACACTGGACGCAGCACCTGCGCGTCCCGGCATCGGCACCTTCGAGCGCTATCTGACGCTGTGGGTGCTGCTCTGCATCGCCGCCGGCATCGGACTGGGGCAGTTGCTGCCTGGCGTCTTCGCGTCGATCGCGTCGGCCGAAGTCGCGCGCGTCAACCTGATCGTCGCGGTGCTGATCTGGCTGATGATCATCCCCATGCTGCTCAAGATCGACTTCGGCGCGCTCGGCTCGGTGCGGCAGCACTGGAAGGGCGTCGGCGTCACGCTGTTCATCAACTGGGCGGTAAAGCCCTTCTCGATGGCGGCGCTGGGCACGTTGTTCATCGGCTGGCTGTTCGCACCGCTGCTGCCGGCGGGGGAGGGGCCGTCCTATATCGCCGGCCTGATCCTGCTCGCGGCGGCGCCCTGCACGGCGATGGTGTTCGTGTGGTCGAACCTCTGCGAGGGAGAGCCGACCTATACGCTGTCGCAGGTCGCGCTGAACGACGTGCTGATGGTGTTTCTCTTCGCGCCGCTGGTCGGGCTGCTGCTCGGCGTGGCGTCGGTCACGGTGCCGTGGGATACGCTGCTGATCTCGGTGCTGCTCTACATCGTCGTGCCGGTGATCGCCGCCCAGCTCGTCCGCCGCGCCGTGCTGACGCGCGGCGGGCAGGCAGCGCTGGATCGGCTGCTCGACCGCCTCGGTCCCGTGTCGCTCGTCGCGCTGCTGGCGACGCTGGTCCTGCTGTTCGGCTTCCAGGGCGAGGCGATCGTCGCGCAGCCGCTGGTGATCGCGCTCCTGGCGGTGCCGATCCTCATCCAGGTCTATCTGAACGCCGGCCTCGCCTATTGGCTGTCGCGCAGGTTCGGCGTTGCCTGGTGCGTGGCGGCGCCCTCGGCGCTGATCGGGGCGTCCAACTTCTTCGAACTGGCGGTTGCCGCCGCTATCTCGCTGTTCGGGCTCAAGTCGGGTGCCGCGCTGGCGACCGTGGTCGGCGTGCTGGTGGAAGTGCCGGTGATGCTGTCGGTCGTCTCGATCGTGAAGGCTTCGCGGGGCTGGTATGAACGGGGAGCCGCCGCCTGATGCCGCTACGCACGCTGGAAGATCCGGACATCCTGCCGGCACTCGATGCCGCCTATGTCCATTCGCGGCCGGCACTGGGCCTGGGGCCGCTCGATCCCGCGCCCCGTATCCTGTTGCTGTACGGCTCGCTGCGCGAGCGCTCCTTCTCGCGGCTGGCTGTCGAGGAAGCGGCCCGCCTGCTGCGCCTGTTCGGCGCGGAGACGCGCATCTTCGATCCCTCCACCTTGCCGCTCCCCGACCAGGTGCCTGGTGACGACCACCCAGCGGTGCACGAGCTGCGCGAACTGGCGCTGTGGTCCGAGGGTCAGGTCTGGTGCAGTCCCGAGCGGCACGGACAGATCACCGGGATCATGAAGGCGCAGATCGACCATCTGCCGCTGGAAATGAAGGGCATGCGCCCGACGCAGGGGCGGACGCTGGCCGTCATGCAGGTGTCGGGCGGTTCGCAGTCGTTCAACGCGGTCAACACACTGCGCCTGCTCGGCCGCTGGATGCGGATGTTCACCATCCCCAACCAGTCGTCGGTCGCGATGGCGTACAAGGAATTCGACGAGACGGGCCGCATGAAGCCGTCGAGCTATTACGACCGGATCGTGGACGTGATGGAGGAGCTGGTGCGCTTCACCGTCCTGCTCCGCCCGCACACGCCGCAGCTGGTCGACCGCTATTCGGAGCGCAAGCAGGCGGGCATGGCCGTCGAGCCTGCCGCCGACCTGTCGAGCATCGCCACCGCGCCACAAGGGGGCCGCGCATGAGTGCCGTGTCCGTACGACCGGCAACGGTAGCGGACGCTGCCAGCGTGCACGCCATCTATGCACCCGTCGTGGAGCATACCGCGATCTCGTTCGAAGAGGTGCCGCCGTCGATCGGCGAGATGGCGGCCCGTATCGAAGCGACGTCCACGGCGTACCCGTATCTGATCGCCGAGCGTGCCGGTGTGGTGGTCGGCTACGCCTATGCCGGCCAGCACCGGACCCGCGCCGCCTATCGCTGGTCTGTCGATGTCACCGTCTACATCGCCGAGGAGGCGCGGCGTTCGGGCATCGGCCGCGCCCTTTACGCCCAGCTTTTTCCGGAACTGGCGGCGCGCGGCTTCCATGCCGCGTTCGCCGGTATCGCGCTGCCGAACCCGGGAAGTGTCGCCCTTCATGAGCGCATGGGTTTCGAGCTGCTCGGTGTGTATCGGGAGGTCGGCTCGAAATTCGGGCGCTGGCACGATGTAGGATGGTGGCAGCGGCTGCTTTGACGGAGTACCTGCCGCAAGCGTCCGTTATTGCGGCTGCCTGGCAGAAGGCCGCGCCACACCCACCTTCCCGCAGCTGTCGTGCAACGCGTTGGTCAGCCGTTGCTGCGCTTCCGACCACGACGTCCTTTCAGAATGTGCTCGCTGTAGCGGGGTGAGGTGCCGCTCTCGGCCCGAGGTCGTCGCCCATTGGCGGACGGCCAGAACCTGCGGCTGGTCGTCCCTGAGATAGGACTGGAAGGCGGTGGAGCCCGTGACGGCTTGTGATGCAGTGCTAATGCGAGGCTGTTGCAAAACTTGCGCTGGTTTTCTATCGCGCCCCGAAAGGGGAAGACCATGAAGTTCGCATTCGGCGTAATCGCCGCAGCCATCATCTGGACCGGAAGCGCCAAGGCCCAGGACCGCCGTCCCGATTCCGATACCGATGTCGCCAACACCCGGCGGGAGGACATCGTCGTCACCGCAGCGCGGACCATCCTCCCGGCCAGCGCGCTGCCGCTGACGGTGGACGTCATCGATCGCGAGACGCTGTCGCGCCAGGTCACGGTCTCCGGCTCCACCGTCGATGCCGTCTCGGCGCTGCTGCCGTCCTTCTCGCCGACGCGCGAGAAGATCACCGGCTTCGGCGAGACGCTGCGCGGCCGTTCGCCCTTGTATGCAATTAACGGCATCCCGCAGACGACGCCGATCCGCGACGGCGCGCGCGACGGCTACACCATCGACCCCTTCTTTATCGACCGGGTGGAGGTCATCTACGGCTCCAATGCCCTGCAAGGCATCGGCGCGACCGGCGGCGTGGTCAATCAGGTGACCGTGGCGGCGCCCAAGGAGAATGGCTGGAGCGGGCGGGCCCTGCTCCAGGGCAATAGCGGCGACGATTTCTCCGGCGCCTCGCTCGGCGGCAAGGTCGCCGGCCTGGTCAATGTCCGCAGCGGCGCGTTCGACGCGACCGGCGGCGTCGCCTTCGAGCGGCGCGGCGTCTTCCTCGACGGGCGCGGGCGCCGCATCGGGCTCGACGGCAACCAGAGCGAGATCCAGGATACCGACAGCCTGTCCTTCTTCGGGCGGGTCGGGGTCGACCTCTCGCCCAGCGCGCGGCTGGAGGTGATCGCCAACCGCTTCCGGCTGGAGGGCAACAATCATTATGTCCCGGTCGACGGCAATCGGGCGCTGGGCATTCCCGCCACCAGCCGGCGCGGCGAGACGCCGGGACAGCCCTCCACGGGCGTGGCCGAAATGCTGTCCGCCTCGCTCACCGACGGCGATCTGGCGGGCGGGGCATTTACCCTGCAGGGCTTCTACAACCGCACCAGCGACACCTTCGCCGGGGGTGTCCTGGCGACGTTCCAGGACGCGCGGATCGCGCCGATCGGCACGCTGTTCGACCAGTCGCGCAACGTGTCGCGCAAGATCGGCGGCAAGGTCAGCTATGAGCGTGCGGTGCCCGGCTTCGAGGCGCTGACGCTGACCGCCGGGTTCGACGCGCTTGTCGATCGCACCAAGCAGGATCTCGTCCAGACCGGCCGGGCCTGGGTGCCGCAGACCGATTTCCGCAGCCTGGCGCCGTTCGGGCAGGCAAATCTCAAGCTGTTCGACGGCGTGGTGCGGCTGGCCGGCGGCGTGCGCTACGAGAATGTCCAGCTCGACATCCCCGATTACACGACGCTCGCCAGCGCGAATGCGCGAGCGGTCATCGGCGGCAAGCCCTCGTTCGAGCGTGCCCTTTGGAACGGCGGCGTGGTGGTGGAGCCGATCAAGGGCATCCGCGCCTATGGCAGCTATGCCGAAGGCTATACGATTGCCGATATCGGGCGCGTCCTGCGCGGCATCACCCAGCCGAACATCCGCATCGCCGACTTTCTCGACCTGACGCCCGTCGTCTCTAACAACCGCGAGCTCGGGGTGGAGGTGAACCAGGGGCCGCTGGAGGCGAGCGCCACCTATTACTGGTCGTCGAGCGATCTGGGCCAAGTGCTGGTGCGCGGGAGCGACGGCATCTTCAACGTGTCGCGCCAGCCGATCGACATTCAAGGGCTGGAGGTGAACCTGGGCGTTCGCACCCCGCTGCCGGGGCTCAAGCTCGGCACCGGCTTCGCCCATGTCAGCGGGCGTACGGACACCAACGGCGACGGCCGGATGGATGCCGATCTCGACGGCGCCAACATCTCGCCGGATCGGCTCAACCTCAACATCGACTATAGCCGCGGCCGGTTCAGCGCGCGGCTGCAGGGCCGCTATTATCTGTCGCGCCGGTTCGAGGGGCAGCCGATCGCCAATGATTTCATCGGCTATCGGCTGTTCGACGCCTATGTCGCCTATGACCTGCCGATCGGCCGCATGATGCTGAGCGTCCAGAATCTCGGCAACACCGACTATGTCACCTATTACAGCGACACCCAGGGGCCGACCGACAATGCCCGCTTCTACACCGGCCGCGGTCGCAACTTCACGCTGAGCTGGCAGGCCGGGTTCTGATGCATCTTCTGGCCCTGCTGCACCGCTGGATCGGCGCGATCGGCGGCCTGTTGCTGGCGCTGCTGGGCCTGACGGGCACGCTGCTGGTGTGGCGGGACGAACTGACCTTCGTGGCGCATGCAGGCGATCCCGTCCGGGCCGATCCGGCGTCGCTGGCGAAGGCCGTCGCCATGATCTCGGGCGGGTCGCAGCCGATCGATCGCGTCACCTTCGCGGGCGATGGTCTCGGCGTGCACCAGGTCGTGTTCAAGGACGGGAGCGGCGCCTATCTCAGCCAGGCGGGGGAAACGGTCGCCCGCTGGTCCGCCTCGTGGCAGCGGCCCGAGCTGTGGCTGTTCGATCTTCACCATCGCCTGCTGATCGGCGATACGGGGGAGACGATCACCGGCGTCGCCGGGCTGGTGGGGCTGTTCTTTGTCGTCACGGGTATCCTCTTGTGGTGGCGGACGCGGCGCCGCTTCCGTCTGCGGGCCTGGCCCATGACGATGAAGCCCGGCGCGATCGTCCACCATCACCGCGACCTCGGTGTGGTGGCCGCGCCCTTGCTGCTCGTGTCGCTGGTGACGGGGGTGCTGATGGTCTTCCCTGTGTTGGGCGGCGGGCTGCTGGCCGAAGCGCGTCCGCGACCGCCGCGGGTCGAGGTTCGCGAGGTGCAGGGGCGCAGGGACCTGAGGCCGCTTTTCGAGGCTGCCGCTGCGATCTTTCCCGGTGCCGAGTTCCGCCGCCTGCAATGGCCGCGAAAGGCCGGTGCACCCATCGTCCTGCGGCTTCGCCAGCCGTTCGAATGGACGCCGAATGGTCGGACCTTCGTCTATGCGGATCCGGCGACACTGGCGGTTGTCGGCCGCGCAGATCCCGCGGCGGGAGGCCTTGCAGCATCGATCCGGGAGAAGCTCTACCCGGTGCATGCTGCCAAGATCGGCGGCCCGGCGTGGAAGCTCGCCATGAGCGTGTCCGGCATTGCGCTGACACTGCTCGGAAGCTTGGCAGTGTATGCGTTCTGGCGGACGCAGTGGAACGTCCGCCGGGCCAAGCGCAGGAAGCCGCGCGCAAAGGTCGAATAGGCGCCGAAGCAGCCGGCCCGGCGGCTATCGTCGCTTTTCCGCCTCGCCGCCGTCACCGTCCGTTGCGCGATCCGTCGCCCAAAGCGGCTTTGCCATGGTCGCGAAAGCCTCCGCCGGCGCCTTGGCCACGGCGCGGTCATAGGTGAGCAGTCCGTTGATCTCGCCCTCGACGTCCGTCGTCTGCGTATAGACCGCGGCGCTGAGGCCATGGACCCTGGCCTGGCGCACGATCTCCGCGAACTTGCGCCGGTAGCGGGCGAGATAATCGGCGGAGTCGGTGGTCACCTGGTAGCTCCAGCGCTTGTCGTTCCGCCAGAGATGCCCCTCGATCGGCTGGCCGACCCCGCCATATTCGCCGATCACGATCGCGCGCTCGCTCTGGCGGGTGGGGACATGGGGCACGTCCTCATAGGTGTGGATGTCGAACACGTCGGAGGCGCTCGCCGCGACGTCGAGCCAGCCGCTGTCGGCATTTACCAGCCGGCTCGGGTCCATGCCCTTCACGAAGCGGGCGAGGGTGGCGGAGTCATATTGGCCCCAGCCTTCGTTGTTCACCACCCACAGCACGATCGAGGGGAAGGCGCGGAGATGGCCGATCATCCGCGACAGCTCGACCTGCTGCTGCGCCATCACATCGGACGAGAGCACCGCCTGGCTCTGGCTGGAGCCGGTGACGAACTGGTCCTCGCCGCCGCCCGAGGGCATGTCCTGCCAGATCAGCATGCCCAGGTGATCGGCGTCGTAATAATAGCGCGCGGGCTCGACCTTGATGTGCTTGCGGACCATGTTGAAGCCCGCCTTCTTGAGGAACTCCAGGTCGTAGCGCATCGCGACTTCGCTTGGCGGGGTCAGCAGCCCGTCGGGCCACCAGCCCTGATCGAGCACGCCGTTCTGGAAATAGGGCTTGTTGTTGAGCAGCAGCGCCGGCTGGCCGGGTACCGTGCCGGGCCCGACCGAGATCTTGCGCATCGCGAAATAGGCAGTCACCCGGTCGCGCGGGGCGCCGGTCACTTCGGCGGCGGCATAGGTGTCGACTTCACCCTTGGTGAAGCGGGCATCATAGGCACGACGATCGCGCTCGGGCTGGCCGGCATAGGGATCGCGTACCGTCACCAGCTCGGCGACGAGATCGTAGAGGAACGGGTCTTCGGGCGACCAGAGATGCGCACCGGGCACAGCGATGCTGGCCCGGCGATTGGCGCGCACGATCGTCGTCGCGATCGTCCTGGCGCCCGACCGGACGCTGAGCCGCACCGCATCGGTATCCGCCGCGCTGGCGCTGAGTGCCACGTCGACATCGACCTTGCCGGTATCGATATTGGGCGTGGTGCGGATGTCGTCGATGTGGAGCGCGGGTACGGGCTCCAGCCACACCGTCTGCCAGATGCCGCTGACCGCGGTGTACCAGATGCCGTCGGACGCGAGAATCTGCTTGCCGCGCGGCTGGCTGCCGGCGCTCGTCGGGTCGGCGACCTGCACCACCAGCTCGTTGGCGCCGGGCTTCAGGAACGGGGTGATGTCGAAGCCGAAGCTGTCGAACCCGCCCTGGTGGGCGCCGACCATCCCGCCGTTCACCCAGATGCGCGCGTCGTGATCGACTGCGCCGAAGTTGAGTATCACATGCTGCCCGGCCCAGTCCTTGGGAACGGTGAAGCTGCGGCGATACCAGATGCGATCGTCGGGCGTGACCTTGCGTGCCACGCGCGAGAGCCGGGATTCGACGGGGAAGGGGACGAGGATCTGCCCGTCCATTCGCATCGGCTGCGGCGCTGCGGCGGGGGTGATCGCATAGTCCCACAGGCCGTTCAGATTCTGCCATTCGGTCCGCTGGAATTGCGGCCGCGGATAGCTGCGCCAGGCATTGTCGGGGGTCACGGCCTTGCCCCAGCGCGTGGTGATGGCGCCGGTATAGACCGCGTCGGAGCGCGGCGGCGACGCCTGCTGGGCGATGGCGTGGGCGGGCAGGGCCGCCAAAGCGAGGGCGTAGATCAGGCTGCGCATAAGGCGGCTCCTCAAGGGCGCGAGAGCGAAGGCGGGGCGTCGGCGGGGCTGCTGCCCCAGGCGGTGTTGGGCTTGGGCCCCATGGTCAGCACCAGCCGCGCGCCGTTCGCGACATCGGCATGGCGGAACCAGGGCCTGGTCCAGGGGCGGCCGTTCAGCGTCGCCGACTGGATGTAGCGATTGGCCGCCGAGTTGTTGCGGGCGACGATCTCCAGCAGCTTGCCGTTGCCCATCCTGAGCGTCGCGCGATCGAAGATCGGGCTGCCCAGCACATAGACGTCGCTCGACGGATCGACGGGGTAGAAGCCCAGTGCGCTCAACACGTACCAGGACGAGGTCGCGCCCTGATCGTCCATGCCGGGATAGCCATAGCCGCTCGCGTCGCTGCCATAGAGCTGGTCTAGCACCTGGCGGACCAGCGCTTGCGTCTTCCAGGGTTGGCCGCTCCACGCGTAGAAATAGGGGGCGTGCTGGTCGGGCTGGTTGCCCTGGACGAACTGGCCGATCACGCCGGTGCAGTCGCGGCAGATGCCCTTGGGGGCGTAGGGCATCGCGAAGAAGGCATCGAGCTTGGCGTTGAACGCCGCCCGGCCGCCGAGCTCGTTGATCATCCCCTGCACGTCCTGCGGCGCCAGCCACAAGGTCGACCAGCCCGAGGCCTCCTTCATCATGAAGTTGTAATAGGGCTCGGCCGGATCGAAGGGCGTGATCCACTTGCCGTCGGCGGTGCGGCCGCGGACGAAGCCGATCGCGGGATCGAACACGTTGCGATAGTTCATCGCGCGTCTGGCGAAGCGCGCCGCATCCGCCTTGTGGCCGAGCCGCGCCGCCAGCTCCGCCATCGCGGCATCGTCCCAGGCATATTCGAGCGTCGTCGCCGCGCCCGCCTTGCCCCCGGCATAGGGCGGGCTGGGATTGCCCGGCGGCACCTCGTCGGCGATCCAGCCCTGCCGGTCATATTCCGCCAGATAATCACGCGGGCCCCTAGGGTCGGTGGCGTTGCGGCGGAGATACTCATAGGCCGCGGCATAATCGAACGGGATGCCGCGCTTCATCGCGCCGAGATACAGGAACACGGCATTGTCGCCGTGGAACGAGGTGTTCATGAAGCCGCGCTCGCGCGCCATGTCGAGTTCGGAGCGCATAATGTCCCCCACCACCTCGGGCTCCATCAGCTCCAGCAACACGATCTGGTTGCGGCCGGTATCCCAGAAGGGCACCGGGCCGTAGCGGTCATAGCTGGCGGTCTGCACCTGGCCCTTGGCATCGCTGAAGCGCTCGCCCTTGCGCGCGACCAGGCGCGGGCTGGCGAAGGACTGGAACAGCGTCGAATAGAACAGCATCTGCTGCTTGGGGGTGCCGCCGCTTACCTGCACCCGGTCGAGCAGGCCGGCCCAGGCCGCGCGCGCCTTGGACCGCACGCCGTCGAAATCCCACCCCGAATTCTCGGCACGCAGCCGCTGCTCGGCCTCCGCATAGCTGGTGCCGTGCGCGATCTTGACCAGCACGGCCTCGCCCTTGCGCGTTGCGAAGTCGAGATAGGCGCCGGCGAACTTGCCCTCGATCCGCTCTGCGCCGGGCTGCACGTCCTTGTCGCCGATGCCATAGCCGCGATTGTCGCCCGGCGCCTTGCGGAACGTGCCATGGGCGGCGAACGGCTTGGAGAATTCGGCGACGAAATAGCGGCCGTCGCGCACATCTTCTTCGCGCGGCCCCGCCGCGATGCCGCGCACGACATGGTCGCCGACCACCTCGACCGCGCCGCCGCGCCCCGACAGGTTCAGGATCAGGTGCGCGCGCCTGGTTTCGGGGAAGGTGAACCGCATCAGGCTGGTCCACTGCGTCGCGGTCAGTTCGGCTCTGGTCCGGAAGCTGTTCAGGAATACCGAGTAATAGCCGGGCGCGGCGGTTTCCTGGGCCTTGTCGTACCACGCCTCGGTGTAGACCGGCGGCACCGTCCAGTCGCCGACCACCGGCATGAGAATCGGCTGGGCCCGCGCGCCATAGGTGGGACCGCCGCCGCCGGTGAATCCGATCATCGTCGGGTTGGTATAGTAATAGGGGGTGGGAACGCCCCAGGGATAGCTCAGCTCGACATTGACGTTGACCGGCGCCGCCTCGACCGAACTGTGCGGCAGCCGCGCGCCCGGCGAGGTCATGCCCGAATAGAGCGGTTCGCCGGCCGGCGGCGCGTTGCCGATCCATTCGGACCGATCAAGCGGGGCGGTGCCTACCAGCGGGTTTGCGCGATCCACGGGTGCCTGCGCGCGTGCGGCGGGCGCCCAGGCGGCCAAGGCGGCGGTGCCGATCAACGCCATGCGCGTAGCACGCGGGCGTGCGGCGGTTTTCGAGCGGGCGCGTATCATTCCCCAGGACCTCTCCTTGCTGCTTCACTGCGGAACGGCCCCCCTTCTTTTGAAGGTGAGGTCCGCCCGCTGGCACGGCCCTTGATCAAATAGATAAAACATTTTGTCAATTGAGGCCGGCGTGGACCTTGCTTGAAGAATCCGCCGCAAGTCGTTGCAGCATTTATGATGTTGCGTGCGAGTTTCGGCGGTTCGGTGCCAGTGCCTGCGAGCGGACGGTGCCAACCCCCTCGGCCTGTTTGCCGAGAAGACCGGCGGGCGCGGCCTGCCGCTCGACAACTTTCCGCGGGCGCTTACCCATCTCGCCTTCATCAGCGCTGCCTATTTCCTCGATCGGCAACGCGACCCGGCCTACCGGCCGATATGGCAGCCTTGATGCGGAAGCGGCCCGGTCCGGCGCGGGCGGGGCCGCTATGCCGGATCGCCCTCGCGCAGTTCGACGATCTCGAACGCGAAGGATTGCCAGCCGCGCTTCCTGGCGGCCTCCGCCGCCGCCGCTTTCTTGCCGGTCGCTTCCCTGGACGACTTGCTATGCCCCCAGAAGACTTCCGTCTTCCCGTTTTCGAGGACCGCGACGATACGCCAGAAATGCGTGAACGGCGCAGCGGTGGGGCCGATCGTCTTCACATAGCCGTCCGCCATGGTCGCGGTCAGGTAACGCTTCTTCCTCGCCATCCCGCGCTGATATCGACCCTCCGACCGGCGGTCACGACATTATGCGGGCTGCGAGCTGCGTGGCCGCTTGGCGCCGGCCGCTCAGCCACAGGGCGAGCAGACCAAGCAGCGACGTCGCGGCGCCTGCCAAGGCAATGGCGGGGTAGCCGAGGCCGGCCGCAAGGACGCCACCGCCAAGCGCCGCGCCGGTCGCGTTGCCCAGGTTGAAGGCGCCGATGTTGACCGCGGATGCCAGGTTGGGGGCGTCTCCCGCCGCGGCCATGACCCGGACCTGCAGGGGCGGCACCAGCGCGAAACTCGCCACGCCCCACAGGAAGATCAGGATCGCGCTCGCGCCGGCCCGGTCCATCGTGAAGGAAAACGCGACGAGGATCGCGGAGAGGCTGGCCAGCGTCACCATCAAGGTCCGGTCGACGGATCGATCGGCGAAGCGGCCGCCCAGCCAGTTGCCGACGGTCAGTCCCAGGCCATAGGTCACCAGCATCGCCGTGACGAAGCCCAGCGAGGCGTGCGTCGCCTCGCGCAGGATCGGGGTGATGTAGGTGAACACGGTGAACATCGCGCTCGACCCCACGACCGTCAGCGCGAGCGCGCCCAGCACCTGGCGGCGGGTGAGCACGCGCAACTCGGCGCGCAGGTCGCCACCGCGCGGTGCCGGCACCGCCGGCAGCGTCACCCGCAGCGCGATCATCGTCAGGACGCCAAGCCCGGCAATGCCCCAGAAGGACGCGCGCCAGCCCAGATGCTCGCCGGCCCAGGTGGCAAACGGCACCCCCACCACATTGGCGATGGTGAGGCCCATGAACATCGAGGCGACCGCGCTCGCGCGGCGTTCCGGCGGGACCAGCCCCGCCGCCACGACCGAGCCGACGCCGAAGAACGCACCGTGGTTGAACGCGGTCAGCACGCGCGCTGCCAGCAGCATGGCGTAGCTGCCGGACAGCGCGGCCAGCAGATTGCCGGTGGTGAAGATGCCGGCCAGCAGGATCAGCAGCAGGCGGCGCGGCAAGCGCCCGGTGGCCAGCGTCATCAGCGGTGCGCCGATCAATACCCCCAGCGCATAGGCGCTGACCAGCAGCCCCGCGGCGGGGATCGATACCTGCAGGTCCCGGGCGATGACCGGGAGCAGACCCATGGGTGCGAACTCGGTGACGCCGATGCCGAATGCCCCCGTCGCGAGGGCAAGCAGGCTCCATCTGTTCTTCATGCCGGCCTCCGTCAGACGAGCCGCGGCGCCAGGCGGGCAAAGCCCTCCTGCTGGTGATAGGGCGTATGGGGGTAGGGCGGCAGCACCTCGCTCGCGCGATCGAGCAGGGCGACCTGTTCCGGGGCGAGCGTCCAGCCGACCGCGCCGAGATTCTGGCGCAGCTGCGCTTCGTCGCGCGCGCCGAGGATGACCGAGGACACGGTCGGACGCTGGAGCAGCCAGTTGATCGCGATCTGCGGCACCGTTCTGCCGGTCTCCGCCGCGACCGCTTCCAGCGCATCGATCACGCGATACAGATGCTCGGCCTCGACGGGGGGCGCGAACTGCTCGGTCGCGTGCAGCCGGCTGCCGACCGGGATCGGGCGGTCGCGGCTGATCTTGCCGGTCAGTCGTCCCCAGCCGAGTGGGCTCCACACCAGCGCGCCGAGGCCCTGATCGGCGGCCAGCGGCATCAGATCGGCTTCATAGGCGCGTCCGATCAGCGAATAATAGACCTGGTGGGCGACCAGCCGCGGCCAGCCATGGCGGTCTGCCACCGCCTGCGCCTTCATCACCTGCCAGCCGGGATAGTTGGACACGCCAGCATAGCGGATCTTGCCGGCGGCGATCAGCCGGTCGAACGTCGCCATCACCTCGTCGGTCGGCGTCGAAGCATCATAGGCGTGGAGCTGGAGCAGATCGATATAGTCGGTGCCGAGCCGGCGCAGCGCGTCCTCGACCGCGCGGATCAGCCGCGCTCGGGACGCGCCCCAATCCTGGGGGCCGTCGCCCATCGGCAGCCCGGTCTTGGTCGAGACGAGCACGGCGTCGCGCCGCCCGCGGATCGCCTCGCCCAATATCGCCTCGGATGCGCCGCCCGAATAGACGTCGGCGGTGTCGAACAGCGTGACCCCGGCATCGAGGCAGATGTCGACCAGCCGCCGCGCCTCGCTTGCGTCGGTCTGGCCCCAGGCGGCGAACAACGGCCCCTGGCCGCCGAACGTGCCCGCGCCGAAGCTGAGTGCCGGTACGCGTAGCCCCGATTGTCCCAATTGCCGATATTCCATGATGCCGCATCCTGTTGCTTGTTCCATGCGCAGATGGACGGCGCGTCCGGCCCGCGGTAGCAGGGGCGGACGCGAAGGATTTTTGCAATGGACGCAAAGCTGACGGGCGGCAGCGACCGCGCCCACGCCTTGGCGCTGTTCGCCGCGGTGATCGAGCAGGGCAGCTTCTCGGCGGCCGGTCGGCAGCTGGGGATGAGCCCTTCGGCGGTCGCGCGGGCGGTCGACCGGATCGAGGCGCGGCTCGGCGTGCGGCTCGTGCTGCGCTCGACGCGTGCGCTCACCCTCACTGCGGAAGGCCGCGCCTATCTCCAGGCGGCGCGGAGGATCCTCGCCGATCTCGACGATGCGGAGCAGCAGATTGCCGACCAGGGGAGCCCGCGGGGGAGGCTGCGCGTCACTGCGGCGCTGTCGCACGGCCGGCTCTGCGTGGTGCCGTTGCTAGGCAGCTTCGCGTCGCTCTACCCCGATATCCTCATCGACATCGCGCTGACCGACACGATCGTGGACATTGCCGCCGGCCAGGCCGACGTGGCGGTGCGGTTCGGCCCGCTTCCCGACTCCCGCCTCACGGCGCGCAAGCTGGGCGAGAGCGGGCGGGTGATCGTCGCTGCGCCCGAGTATCTGCGCCGCCACGGTACGCCGCAGGTGCCGGAAGACCTGTTCGCCCACAACTGCCTCAATTTCAGCTTCCGGCGCTCGGAGCCGGTATGGCCGTTCGTGCGCGACGGGAAGGCCTTCGCGCTGTCAGTTCGCGGCAATATCGAGGCCAATAACGGCGAGACGCTCGGGCAGCTTGCCGCGATCGGCGTCGGGATCGCCCGGGTGGGCGCCTTCAGCGTTGCCGAGGCGATCGCGGCGGGCACGCTCGTGCCGCTTCTCGAAGCGTTCAATCCCGGCGACGTGGAGCAGATCCATGCGGTGTTCGTCGGGGGACAGGCCGTTCCGGCACGGATACGGGTCTTCGTCGATTTTCTGGCATCGCACCTGCGCTAGCCCCGTCCCGATCGTCCCGTAGGGCAGGGGAGCGAGCGCAGGATCGCGCACCCTCGTGCGGCGATCCTGCGCGTCGGAAGTCGCGATCAGAACTTCGCGCGGATGCCGACGTTCACCGTGCGGCCGAAGGTGTGGATTTCGCTGAATTCCTGCTTGGTGCCCGCAAACGATACCTGGCGCTGGTCGAGCAGGTTCACCACCTGGCCGAACAGTTCGACATTGGGCTTCACGCGAAAGCTGGTGCCCAGATCGACGATGCCGAAGCCCTTCTGGTAGAAGGCGACGACATCCTGCGGCGTGGGCAGCGAGGTGACCAGCGCGCCGGAATCGGTGATATAGTCGCTGCGATAGGTGTAGCTGAGATTGATCTCGAACGGGCCGGTCTCGAAGAACGGCGTGATCGAATAGCTGACGTCGGACACGCCCTGGATGCCCGCGGTCTGCAGGCCGACCCCGCGGCGCGCCAGCT
Source organism: Sphingomonas sp. ABOLE (assembly GCF_003950455.1). NCBI lineage: Bacteria > Pseudomonadati > Pseudomonadota > Alphaproteobacteria > Sphingomonadales > Sphingomonadaceae > Sphingomonas > Sphingomonas sp. ABOLE. The sequence continues at coordinate 93,405 of NZ_QQWY01000015.1, read as the reverse complement.
CGAGCTTGGTCGTCGCGAAGGTGGCGGTGGCGGTCACGCCCAGGCCGAAGGGCAGCTTGTTGGTGAAGCCGAACTCGACGCCCGAGATCTTGGCATCACCGACGTTCGCCGGCGTCGCCACCAGCACGTCCACCGGCAGGGTCGATCCGTCCTTTACCGCGAAGGCGAGCTTGCGGGTCTGGAAGTCGGAGGCGACGTAATCGCTGATGTCCTTGTGGAAGGCCGCGACGGTAAACGCGCCGAACTTGTTGAAATACCATTCGAACGACGCGTCGAAATTCCACGCGGTATAAGGCCGCAGATCGGGGTTGCCGGCACTTGCCTGCAGGTTGATCGTGGGATCGGCCAGCGCGGCAGCACCCTGGTTGTAGATGCTCGTCACGGTGACGCTGTTGGTGTTGATCGAGTTGCGCAGCTCCGAAAGCGACGGGCGGGTCATCGTCTTGGCGATGCCGAGCCGCAGCTGGACATTGTCGAGGAACTTGAGCGTCGCATTGGCGCTGGGCAGCCATTCCTCATAGCTGGCGTGCGTCGTCACCGGGGTGACGGTGGTGGTCACGCCGCCCTTGCCGTCCGCCACCGGCGAGACCGTCGTGCCGCGCACGTCGGTGCGGGTGCGGACGTAGCGCACGCCCAGATTGCCGGTGAGCGGCACGCCGCCCAGTTCCGCCGCGAAATCCACGCGGCCATAGCCGGCCGCGATCTTCTCGCCGATGCGGTAGGAATTCTGCAGATCGGCGGCGGTGGGCTTCAGATCATAGGCGCTGGGATTCACGCCGTCGAACTCCGCGCCCAGCGTGTAGTTCTGGTTGAACAGCCCCCAGTCGACGTTTGCCCAGGGCTGGCGCTTCTCGATCGACTGGTCGAAGGCGTTGGACGGCACCGGATAGCCCAGATACGCCGCCGTCCGCGTCGAGCCGGCGCGCAGCACCGCGGCGTTGCGGTCGCGGCGCTGATAGTCGCGGAAGCGATCGGAATATTGTCCGCCGAAGCGCAGACCGGTGAAACGAAGACCGGCAATGCCGACATCGAGATCGCGCCCGACGTTGAGCACCGCCGTCTTGTCTTCGTCCGTCGAGTTGATCGGACGCACCGCGAAGCTCTCGAAGATCATCCCCGAGGCGTTGGTGAGGTCGAGATCGGTGAACAGCGCATTGACCTTGCCGTCGTTCACCACGTCGTTGCTGAAATCGAAGGTGAGGTTGCCGCCGGCCTTGTCTGCGGTGCGGTACTGCACGCGTTGGATCGGGGTATCGAGGTCGCTGGTCGCCTGCGCATAGCTGAAGCGCGGTTCGATCCGCCAGCCGTCCAGGTCGAGCTTCACGGTGCCGTTCAGCTGGAGGTTGCGGTGCGACTGGTCCATATATTCGGCATAGTTGCGCATCCGCGCGCCGCGGATCGTGCCCGCCACCAGCCGACCGTCGCGGACCACGGCTGTCGCGCGATCCAGCCGCGCGATCTGGCTGGGGATGTAATAGGTCAGGCGGCGTTCGGTGGTCTCGTTGTTGAACTGCGAGAAGAGGCCGTCGATCTTCACCTCCACGTTCGTCGCGGGCCGCCATTGCACGCCGGCCACCGCGCTGATGCGCTCGCGGTTCTCGAACTCGAGATAGGGCTGCGCGTCGCCGGGCGCGCGGATCGTGCCGAAGCCGGGAACCGCAGTGTCCTGCCAGCCGATGCGGAGGCGATCGAACTGCACGTTGCGCTTGGTGTAGGACAGGCCGGCGAGCACGCCGAAGGTGTGGGCATTATTGCGCCACCCCGCCGAAATCGCGCCATTGGGCTGCAGCTTGTCGGTGCGCGCCTCATAGCCGCCATAGGCGCTGACCGCGAGGAACGGGCTGCGATCAAGGGGCTTGATCAGCCGAATGTCGACCGAGGAACCGATGCCGCTTTCCACCAGATCGGCGGTGGGCGACTTGGTGACGACGACGCTGTCGATCAGCTGCGCGGGCAGCACCTGCAACCGGAACTGGCGGCCGGACTGGCCCGAGTTGCGGATATTCTCGTTATACGCGAGCGGCATGCCGTCGAAGGTCACCGCCTGGAAATTGGGGCCGAGGCCGCGGACGCTGATGAACTGGCCTTCACCCGCTTCGCGCACGATGGTGACGCCGGGCACGCGCTGCAGCGCTTCCGCCACGTTGAATGCGGGGAGCTTGCCGATGTCCGCCGCGACGACGGCGTCGGAGATCGAGTCCGCGTTGCGCTTCACGTCCAGCGCGCGCTCGACGCCGTCGGAAAAGTTGGCGGTGACGACGATCTCCTCCGCCGGGCCCGTCGCCTCGGCCGCACTCGTCTGGGTAGGCCGCGTGGTGGCCGAGGCCCGTACGATCAGCGTGCCCGAACCGTCACGGACGACGGTGAGCGGCGTGCCGGCGATCAGGCGGCGCACCGCGGTTTCGGCATCGAATTCGCCCGAAAGCGCCGGCGCCTTGTACTGCGCCACGGCGTCGCGGGTGAACAGGATGTCGCTGCCGCTCTGGCGGGCGAGCTGTTCCAGCGCGCGGTCCATCGGCTGCGCGGCGATCGTCAGGCGCGCACGGCGCACGGTCCCCTGCGCCGCCGCAGCCGTCGCCATAGCGAGCGTGGACAGCGTGAGTGCGAGCGCCGCCGACCGGCAAAGCTGCCGCTTCAAGTTCTGCATGAATCTGTTTCCCCTGTCGCGCCCCTGGCGAGCGCCCGATCCCTCGACGTGCGGGGCGGAAATTTCCCCACCCCCCGTCGCGAAAAAAATCAGCGGTCGGTGGAGGAAATGTGGATCGTCTGCCCGTCGCTGGCGACGCGGACCGGCAGCAGCAGCGCGAGCGAGCGGGCAAAGGCTTCGGAATCGCCGACACGGTAGACGCCGCTCAGCCGCAGCGCGGCGGCGCGCGGGTCGGCGACCACCAGCGCGTGGGTGGAATAGCGGTTCATCTCCGCCGCGGCATGCGCAAGGGTTTCGTCGCGAAAGGCGAGCCGGCCGCTCTGCCACGCGATCAGGTCGTCGAGTTCGGGCTGGTCGATCCTATCAGGCTGGCCGACCGCCATCGCGATGCGATTGCCCGGGGCAAGCGCCACCGACGCCCCCGCGGTCTCCACGCGCGCGCTGCCCTGGATCGCGGTTATCGCCACGGCGTCGCCTTCGCGGCGCAGATCGAGCCGACCGGCCCGCGCCGTCGCCCGCCGCGCGCCCATGTCGATCACGAACGGGCGCGGGTCGGCGGCGATGTCGAGGTCGATACGCCCCGCTCCAAGCGCGAGGGTACGCACCGCGTTCCGCACGAAGAAGCGGATGCGGGTGTCGGTATCGAGCATCACCCGGCTGCCGTCTTCCAGCACGAGCCGGCGCTGTTCGCCGACATCGGTGCGGTAGACGCCGGCATAGGCCTGCCGCCAGCCGAGGGTCAGCCCGCCGGCGAGCATGACGGCGCCGCCGCCGGCCAGCATCGCCCGGCGCGAAACGCGGGCGGGCGGGGGAGGCGCGAAATCGGTTGCGGACAGGCCGGGTACGGCATCCCAGACCATCGCGGCGCGCTCGAACGCGTTCTGGTGCGACGGATCGGCATCGAGCCAGGCGCGGAACGCCGTCTCGTCCTCGCTTGCCCGGTCATCGGCGTGCAATCGTGCCAGCCACTCTCCCGCCTGCCGGTTGGCATGTTCCGGCTCGCTGCGGAAGATCACGTCACCAATGCTCCATCCAGTCGGTAAGATGCCCCATCGCCTTGGCGATGTGTTTCTCGACCGCGCTCTGGCTGATCCCGAGATCCTGCGCAATCTCCCGATATTTACGGCCGTCGAGCCGGTGCATCAAGAAAATCTCGCGGGTGCGCGGGCTGAGCTGGGCAACGCCCAGCCGCAGCCGTTCGAGGCGGTGGCGCGCGATCAGCATCTCGTCCTGCAGGGGGTGAAGGTCCACGATCGTCTCGGCGACACGCATCGTGTCTGCACCTGTCGTCGCGGCGAAGCGACGCTCGCGCCGATAGGCGTCGATCCCGAGATTGGCGGCGCTGCGCGCGAGCAGTGCCGCGGAATTGGCGGCATCGACCTGCCGCTCGGCGATCCCGACCCAGGCTTCGTGGAGAAGGTCCTCGGCATCCTCGCGCCGCGTCATGCGGGCGACCTGGCCGCGCAGTCTGGCCCAGCCCGTCCCCAGCACAGTTTCGAACGCGCCCTTTTTCGCTCCCATGGGGCCTTCTGGTAGAAAGCCGTGGATACGGTTTGATGACAGCGCATGGTCGTCGCGATGACAGCGCCGAGCGGCGTCGGTGCGCGTATCGAGCCGGCCCTTGCAGTTCCATTCGCCGTCATAGGCCCCAGCGTGGCATGGTCCCGCACGTCGCCGTTCGGTCGGTCATGCGACGATGCCCGCCGGAAATCCTGCCCAAGCAACGCCCGCCGCTCGCCCCTGTCAGAAGCCGAAATGGCCGGAGCCCGGAGGATCGTCCGGCCCACGGTCGCGCGGCGAGCGGGACCTGCGATCGGCCTCGGCGATCGGGTGCTCGTGGCGCGACTGGACGCGGCACGACAGCTGTGAGGCGGCGCGCAGCGTCGTCGTCGAGCATGGCGGCGGCTGCGGCATCGGCCTCGATGATGCGCGGGACAGGACCCCTCCCTGATCCGGCGCCGTGCGCCGCGCTATTCGTAGCGCAGCGCGCGAGCCGGCTCGGCACGCGCGACGCGCCACGACTGGCCGAGCACGGTCAGCACCGCGATCGCCACCGCCAGCGCCGACGCGGCCAGGAAATACCAGGGCGTCAGCGCGATCCGGTCGTCGAAGGTCGAGAGCCAGCGCTGCATCGCCACCCAGGCGAGCGGCCAGGCAATCAGGTTGGCGAGCAGCACCGGGCGCAGGAACTTGGCGACCAGCAGCTGGAGCACGTCGCGGGTGGAGGCGCCGAGCGCCTTGCGGATGCCGATTTCCTTGATGCGCCGCGTCGTGTCGAAGGCGGCGAGGCCGTAGAGGCCGATGCAGCCGATCGCGATCGCCAGCACCGCCCCCATGGTGAACAGGCGACCGCGGCGCGTGTCCTGCTCGTAATAGGCCTTGTAGAGATTTTCCTCGATCGTGCGGCCCTCGAAGGGCTCGGTCGGGACGATGCGCTTCCACGCGGCTTCGACGGCGTCGGCCATCTTCTGCGGATCGCCGCTATAGCGCAGCGTGATGAAGGCGTCGTTCAATGGCCGGGTGTCGAGGCGATAGAAGGTCCCGCTGATCGCCTGGCGGGGACCGAGGAAGCGCAGATCGTCGACCACCCCGATGATCGTCATCGAGGCATCGCCTTCGATCGGCTTGCCGATCGCCGCTTGTGGACTGGCGAAACCAAGCAGGCCGACCGCCATGCGATTGATCACCACGTTGAAGGGCGTGGTGCTGCCCTTGGCGCGGAGCGCGCGATCATCGGCCGGGCGCGAGCGATTGAACAGACGCCCGGCGACCAGCCGCGCGCCGAACGTATCGAAGTAATGATCGCCGACGCGCACATCCATCAGCGAAGGCGCGCGGATGCCCTGCATGCCCGGCTGGTACATCGTCGAGAAATTGGTGAGGCTCTGGTCGCCCGGTGCGTTCTGCGCCATGGTGACGTCGCTGACGCCCGGCAGTGCCGCAAAGGCGCGCATCAGCGCGGTCTTCTGCTCGGGCAGCACCGATCCGCTGTTGAGCGAGCGCACGACGTAGAGACCCTCGCGGCGGAAGCCGAGATCGGCGTCGCGGACATGCGACGCCTGCGCGAGCATCACGGTGGTGCCGATCGCGAAGGCGATCGCGATCGAGAACTGGACGACGACCAGGCCGGCGCGGACCCGGGCGCCGACACGGCCCCCGCCAGGCGCACGCGCGGCGGCGAGCACCGCGGCCGGGCGGAAGCCGGCCAGCACCGCCGCCGGGTACAGGCCCGCGACGGCCCCGACGGCCAACACCAGCGGCACGAGCAGCAGCAACACGCTGTTCGCGCCCCAATAATCGATCCGCAGCGCCATGCCGCCCAGCGTGTTGATCAGCGGCAGTGCGATCTCGGCCAGGGCGAGCCCGATCACCGCGGAGAGGATGACGGTCAGCATCGCTTCGGTCAGGAACTGGCGGGTCAAGGCCCGGCGGGTGCCGCCGAGCACCTTGCGCACCGCCACCTCGCGCGCACGGAGGCCGGCGCGCGCGGTGGCGAGGTTGATGTAGTTCACGATCGCGATCAGCAGCGTCAGCACGCCCACCGCGCCCAGCGTGGTGACGACGGCGCGATCGGACGCCGCATAGAGGTGGTTGTCGACCAGCGGGCGCAGGCTCTGCTCCCATTGGCCCTTTTTGAGGTTGTCGCCGAACACGCGGCGCTCCGCGAAGCGCGCCAATTCGCCCTCGAACCGGTGGGCCGCCGCGCGGTCGGGGAAGCGCAGCAAGGTAACCAGCGAGGTGCTGCCCCAATGATCGAACCATTCGGTGGCGAAGCGGGAAGCGACCAGCGGCACGAACAGTTCCGACGTGTAGCTCATGTCCTTGCGCATGTCGGCGATCACCGCGCCCACCCGGTAGGTGTAGGGCGTGCCATTGGCGACGACGGTGAGCGTCCGGCCGATCGGCGACAGCTGGCCGAAATAGCTGGTCGCGGCGCGCTGGGTGATCACGATGCCGTCGGGATCGGCCAGGGTACGGGTCGGGTCGCCCGCGACGACCGGCAGGTGCAGCAGCTGGAAGAAGTTCGGGTCGACCGCGGCCAGCGCCTCGCGGGTGTTCACCGTTCCCTGCCGCACCGTCGCATCCATCGCGGCGATCCGCGTGCCTTGCAGCTGCGGATAGTCTGCGCGCAACTGGAGCAGCTCGTTGCCCATGGTGTTGGGGTTCGGCGTCTCCGGGTAGCCCGGCATGTGATAATGTTCCTGGATGATGTAGAGCTGGTCGGCACCGGGGATCCAGCGATCGAACCCGGTCTCGAACCGCACGAACAGGCTCAGCACCAGGAACACCGCGATGCCGAGCGCCAGCCCGCCGATGTTGAGCGCGGCAAACAATTTGTGGCGGGTGAGCGAGCGGTAGAAGCTGGTCAGCGCGGAGGTCATGGCGTCACTCCCGGTTCGCGGGTGGCGGAGAGATGGCGGAGCAGGGCCACGGCGAGGAGCAGCAGCACCAGCACCGTCAGCGCGCGATCGAGTTTCACGCCGCCCGCCGCACGGCGGAGAGAATCCGCCCGTCGAGCATGTGCACGGTGCGCTTGGCGATATCGGCATGGGCGGGCGAGTGGGTGACCATCACGATCGTCGCGCCATCGGCGTTCAAGCGGGTGAGGATGTCCATCACCTGGGCGCCATTCTCGGTATCGAGGTTGCCGGTGGGTTCGTCCGCCAGGATCAGCTTCGGCTCGCCGACGATCGCGCGGGCGATCGCGGCACGCTGCTGCTGGCCGCCCGAGAGCTGGTGCGGATGGTGGTTGCGGCGGTGCGCGATGCCGACCCGGTCCATCGCGGCGTCGACCCGCTCGCGCTTCTGCCGCGCGGGCATCGCGCGATAGGCCAGCGCCAGCGCGACATTCTCGGCGATGGTCAGCTCGTCGATCAGGTTGAAGCTCTGGAACACGAAGCCCAGCCGGTCGCGGCGGAGCTTGGCCAGCTGCGCCTCGGGTACATGCGCGATGTCCTCGCCCTCGAACAGATAGGCGCCGCTGGTCGGGCGGTCGATCGTGCCGAGGATGTTGAGCAGCGTCGACTTGCCGCAGCCCGAGGGGCCCATGATCGCGAGGAACTCGCCGGCCGCTACGGTCAGGTCGATCTCGGCGAGCGCGGTCGTCTCGACTTCGTCGGAGCGATAGGCGCGGTGGATGGCGTTGAGCTGGATCATGGCGGGCTCCTAGTGGATGAGCAGGGTCTGGTAGGGGGCGTAGGTGCCGAGCGGCGTGGTGACGATGCGGTCGCCGGGGGCGAGGCCGCTGGTCACTTCGACCTGATCGGGGTTGCGGCGGCCGGTGGTGATCGCCCGGCGCACGGCATGGCTGTCGCTGGTCAGCACGAAGGCGGTGGTGCCGCCCGCGTCGAGCCAGCCGCCCGACGGGGCGACCACGGCGGGGCGATCGGCGCCGAGGACGAGCCGCACGTCGAGCGTCTGGCCGCGGTACAGCCCGGCGGGCGCGGCGCCCTTGAAGCCGAGCTCGACCCGAAATCGCCCTTCGGTGACTTGGGGAAGGACCTTGATCACGGTGAGCGGCAGGCTGCGCCCGTCCAGATCGGCGACGGCGCTGAGACCGGTACGGACGCGGCCAAGATAGAATTGATCGACGTCCGCCGTCAGTTTCCAGGCGCGTTCGGAATCGACCTGGCCGACGGCATCGCCGGGTTTGATCATCTGGCCCGGCTGGAGCGTGAAAGCGGTCAGCCGCCCGGCGACCGGCGCGCGCACGACGAGCGCGGCGAGGCCGGCGCGGGTCATGGCGAGGCTCTCGCGCAGTTCGTCGGCGGTGGCGTCGACCCCGCTGGACTGGTCGGCGAGCATCTTGTCCGCCTCGGCGGCGCTGCGGGTGAGGGCGGTGAGGCGCGCGCGCTGGTACGCCACTTCGTCCCGCAATGGGGTGACGGCGGCGGCGGTGACGATCTGCTTGTCGAACAGGATCTGCTTCTGGCGGAGCAGCGCCTCGGCCTTGGCGAGCTCATTGCGCGCCGAGGCGATGTCGCGCTCGGTCTGCTCGCGGCTCTGCTGGATCGACAGGCGCTGGCCGCTGATCGAACTGAGCTGCCCGGCGATGTTGGCCGAGCGGCTGGCGACGTCTAGCGCCAGCGTCGGGTTGGCGAGGCGGGCGAGCGGGGCGCCGGCGGCGACCGACTGGCCGTCGCTGGCGATCAGCGCCTCGACCTGCCCACCGCTGATCGCGGTGACGTAGACGGTCTGGAGCGGGGCGACCTGCGCGCGGAGCGGGACATAGTCGGCAAAGGCGGCGCGGGTGACCGGGGCGACGCGGATCGTCGCGGCGTCGACCGCGAGGCTGCCCGAGCTCGGCAGGAACCACCAGAGCGCGGCCGCCGCCGCAAGGACCGCCAAGCCGAGGCTGATGCGTACCGCCAGCTTGCGGCGGCGCGCGTGCGGGCGCTCGATCCGCCGGTCCATCGCGGCGCCATTGGTGTGAAGAGGCGTAACGTCCATGGCGGACAGTGTACGGTACGCCAGCCTGCTGGCCTAAAGCACTGACATAAATGGATAATGTAGAATGGGCTGGCGCTTGGAGCGAACAGTGTTCAAGCTAGTGTCCGATTCCGAACACTGAACCGGAGCGGTCAAGCCTGTGCCATCCGAATCGCCGGCCATCCTGGTGATCGACGACGATCCCGATATCGTCCGCGCGGCGACGTTGCTGCTCGAACGGAACGGCATGCGGGTGCTCGGTGCGCTCGATCCCGATGCCGCCTGGGTGCGACTGGCCGAGGGCCCGGTCGACGCGATCCTGCTCGATCTCAACTTCGCGCGTGGACGCACCTCCGGGGAGGAGGGGTTCCGCATGCTCGACCGGCTGATCGCGGCCGATCGCAATGCGGTGGTGGTCGTAGTCACCGGTCATAGCGGCATCGCGGTGGCGGTGCAGGCGATGCGTGGCGGGGCAAGCGACTTCGTGATCAAGCCATGGAGCAACGAGCGGCTGCTCGCCACCGTCGAACGCGCGGTGGCGCTGCGCCGGGCGAAGCTGGCGGCCGCCCCGGCGCCGAGCGGCGAGGAGGCGCTGCTGCTGCTCGGCGAAGCGCCTGCGATCGAGGCGGCCCGCCGGCTGATCGCGCGGGTGGGGCCGACCGATGCGGCGGTGCTGCTCACCGGCCCGGCGGGGAGCGGCAAGACGCTGGCAGCGCAACTGCTCCACCGCACTTCGCCGCGCGCCGAGCGGCCGCTGGTCACGCTTGACGCGGCGGTGGCGGATCTGGCGATGATCGAGGCGCGCGTTGCGGCGGCCGAGGGCGGGACGCTGCTGATCGAGGCGGTGGACCAACTGGCGTCAACGCTGCAGCCCGAGCTGGCGCGACGGCTGGGCGGGCTGCGGGTGCTGTCGACCAGCCGGCGCGATCGGGCGGGCACCCGCGCGGCGCTGAGCGACGACCTTCGCTTCCGGCTCAACACGGTGGAAATCGATTTGCCGGCGCTCTCGGATCGCGGGGAGGATGCGCTGCTGCTCGCGCGGCATTTCTGCGCGTTGTACGCCGGGCGCTATGCCCAGCCGCTGCGCCCGCTGACCGAGGAGGCGGCACGGGCGATCGCGGCCGATGCCTGGCCCGACGGCGTGCACGGACTCCGCCAGGCGATCGAGCGCGCAGTGCTGCTCGGCGGCGGCGAGGCGATCGATGTCCCCACACTGGGACTTAGCCTGCCCGAGGACACGCTGGAGCCGCGCGCGATTAAGGCGGACCTCAATCTGGGGCGGAGCGAGGCGGCGCTAATATCGGCGGCGCTCAAGCGGCACGCGTTCAATGTCAGCCGCGCGGCGGCGGAACTGGGGCTGACGCGCGCGGCGCTCTATCGGCGGATGGCGAAATATGGGCTCTAGAGGCTGGTCCGCGCTGCTCCGCGGCATGCTGCTGCTGCTGGCGGGCGGGGCGTTCGCCGTGGCGTGGAGCGCGGAGCTCTATGCCAGCGCGCTGGTGTCGGCGCTGGCGGCGCTGTGGGGCGTGGTGACCGGGATCGTCGAGGCACAGCGGCCCAAGCTCGTACCGGTGGCAGCGCCGATGCCTGCGCCAGACCCCGCGCATCGCGAGCGCCGGCTGACCGCACTACTCGATCTCTCCCCGGCCCCGATCGTCACGCTCGACGGCGAAGGGCGGCTGCATGCGATCAACCGGGCGGCCCGGCGGCTGTTCGGCGCGGCGGACCTCGTCGCCGAACCCCCGGCGCTGCTGGTCGAGGCGATCGGCGATGCCTCGGGCCGGGCGGCGACGGTGGCGATCGGCGGGCGCAGCTATGCGCTCACCACCAGCGACTTCGCGCTTGGCGGGGCGCGGAGCCGGCTTGCCGCGCTGGTCGACATCGATGCCGAGCTGAAGGCCGCCGAGGCGGCGATGCTGCGCGACCTCGTGCAGGTGCTGAGTCACGAGATCGTCAACGCGCTCACCCCGATCGCCTCGCTCAGCCGCACCGCGGCGGACATGCTGGACGAGCCCGCCCCGTCGATTTCCGCGCTCCGCGATGCCGTCGGCACCGTCGCGCGCCGGGCCGAGGGGCTGCAGCGGTTCGGCGAGGCCTATCGCTCGCTGGCGCGGCTGCCGGCGCCGCGCTTCGCGCCGCTCGACCTGCGCGAGGGGGCGGAGGATCTGGCGCGGCTGTTCCACACGCGCTGGCCGGCCCTGCCGCTGGCGTTCGAGGCAGCCGCACCGGTGCGCCTGCACGGCGATGCCGACCAGCTGACCGCGGCGCTCTGGGCGCTGCTCCAGAACGCAGCCGAGGCTGTGGGCGACGACGCTGGCGGGAAGGTGGGTCTGTTGCTGTGGCGCGACGAGCGCGCCGCCTATTGGCAGGTCCGGGACAATGGCCCCGGCGTCGCCGAGGCGGACCGCGGGGCGATCTTCCGCCCGTTCTTCACCACCAAGCCGCAGGGCAGCGGGGTGGGGCTGGCGCTCGCCCGGCAGATCCTGCTCGCGCATGGCGGCGACCTGACGCTGCTGGCAGGCGAGGGCGGCGCCCGGTTCGAGGCGATGCTGCCGATCGCCCCGCAGGGCTGAGCAAAACAGACCCGCGCCGCCCCGGAAGGGGCGACGCGGGCCAGGCACCGCAAACCTCAGGCCATCAGCACCTTGTCGACGGCGATCCGGAACTTCTCCATGTCCGCCGCCGAGCCAACGGTGACCCGCGACATCGTCGGATAGGCGGTCCAGGAGCGGCCGATCTGGACGTTCTGGGCAAGCAGCGCCGCCATCACCTCCTTCGGCGCCTTGCCCTTCCACTCGACCATGAACATGTTGGCATGGCTGCCCGGCAGCACCTTGAGCCCGCGGCTCTGGAGATGGGCGATGGTCTTTTCGCGCACCGCGATCATCTCGTCGCGTCGCGCCTTGATCTCGGCGGCGAGCGGGATCGATGCGGTGCCGCACGCCACCGCCGTCATCGGCAGCATGTTGGTCACCTGCATGCCGTCATAGCGCATCATCTTCTCGTGCAGCGACGGCGCCGCGAAGGTGAGGCCCAGCCGCATGCCGGCCATGCCGAACAGCTTGGAGAAGGTGCGCATCACCAGCACGTCGTCGCGGGCAGCGACCAGCTTGGCGGCATTGGGGGCGTCGGCGAAGTGGATATAGGCCTCGTCGACGATCAGCACCGCGTCCTTGGGCTTGTTCTCCGCCAGCCAAACGATGTCGGCGATCGGCGTCAGCGTGCCGGTGGGGTTGTTGGGCGAGCAGACATAATAGAGCCCGGCGTTCGGATCGGCCGCGAGCATCGCCTTGACGTCGTGCTGGTACTGGGGGCCGAGCGGGGCCTTGGTCACCTTGGCGCCGATCCAGGCGCCGGTGCGCCAGATCTGTTCATAGGTGGGATCGGCGGTGACGATGCCGCGCGTCGGCGAGGCGAAGGTGACGGCGGCGCGGTTGAGCGGGTCGCTGGAGCCGGGCCAGGCCTTGATATGGGTGGCGGGCAGGCCTTCCACCGCCGAGACCGCGGCGAAGAGCTGGTCGTGCTCGCCATTGGGCTCGTAGCGATTGCCTTCGGTGACGATCTTCATCGCCGCCGCGGCGCCGGCGGGCAGCGGGCCGGTCCAGCATTCGTTGGAGCCGATGCGCACCGCACCGATCACCGCCCTGGCCGATTGCTGGGCCAGGGCAGGCGCGGCGCGGCCGAGCGCGACGGTGCCGCCGAGCAGCGCGGCGATCCGCCCCATGTCGCGGCGCGAATAGCCGCGCCCCCGCAGGTCCTCGGTGATTTCGGGCTTCTTGAGCGTTTCGAGGATGGTCATGTCGTGGGTCTCCCTGTTTTCGATCGAGACGCGCGTCAGAACTTCAGCGCATTGTGGAACATCACCAGCGCGATGACGATGAGGTAAATGCCGAATACCCGTTTCAGCATGGCCGGTTGTAAGGCATGGGCAGCTGCGACCCCGAGCGGGGCAGTGAGCATCGACATCGAGGCGATGGCGACCGTCGCGGGCAGGTTGACGAAGCCGAGCGAGCCCCAGGGCAGCCCCGGCTCGCGCAGTCCGATGATCGCGAAGCCGATCGCGCTGGGGATCGCAATCAGCGTGCCGATGCCGCTCGCGGTGGCGACCGCGCGGTGGATCGATCGGCCGCACAGCGTCATCACCATGATCGCGATGGTGCCGCCGCCGATGCCGAGCAGCGAGGAGAAGGTCCCCAGCCCCCCGGCAATGGCGACGCGGGTGACGCCGCCCGGCATCTGATCGCTGATCACCCGGTTGCCGAGCCTAGGCACCAGGAAGTTGACCGACATCAGCAGCACGCCGGTGGCGAAGACCATGGTGAGCACCCGGCCGTCGACATGGCTGGCGAGCAGCACGCCGATGCCGTCGCCCAGCACCACCCAGGGTGCCCAGGTCTTGAGGATCTCGAAATCGACCGCGCCGCGCTTGTGGTGGCTCAGCACCGATCGGATCGAGGTGATGATGATCGTGGCGGCAGAGGTGCCGATGGCGACATGGGCGTATTGGCTATGCTCGCCACCGAGCAGGGGCAGCATCAGCAGCAGGGCGGGGACGACGACGAAGCCGCCGCCAATGCCGAACACGCCGCCGGCGAAACCGGCAGCGAGCCCGGCGACCAGCAGGCCTGCCAAAGGGATCAGCCAGTCCATGGATGAGGTAAGCAAAGGACATCACTCCCGGTTTATGTTCTTGCACGCGACACGACCGGCCGAGGGCGATGCCCCCGGCCGGCAAAACGTCAGAATTTCAGGCTGATCCGGCCATAATAATAGCCGCCGTTGATCCCGTAGGGCGAAATGGTGGGGTAGAGGTTGCTCGAATAGGTGCGCGAGCCGGCGAGCAGTTGCGGATTGCGGATGTGCTCGAAGGAGCGCTCGGTCGGATAGTGGTTGAACAGGTTGTTGGCACCGATCGCGAGCGTCACCGGCGGCAGCACGCGGACGCTCAGTTCGGCATCGGTGATGAAAGCGGCGTTGACTGGAACGATGGTGTCGGCCCCGCGCAACGGGCCGTTGCCGGGCGTCGATTCGAGTGCGTAGACCTTGGAATAATAGCTTTCGCGCAGGTTCAGGCTCACGATCCCGCGCGACCAGAAGGCGCCGAGCGTGGCGCGGAACTTGGGCGTGCTGTTTTCCAGCTGGACGATGCTGTAGCGGTCGATCAGTGCGGAACGGCTGGGATCGGCACGGTTGACGTAGAGCGGGGCGGGCAGGCCCGCGATGCTGCGCACCTGGTTCTCGTTGTAGTTGGCGGTCAGCGACCAGTCGACGGTCCCCAAGGAACCGAAGTCCGACGCGTAATTGGCGGTGAAGTCGATACCGCGCGTGCGCACCTTGGCACCGTTGACGAAGGTCTGCACCGAGACCGAACCGTCGATATTCCGCTCGCCGTTGACGTCGAGCAGGACATAGCTGGGGATCTCGCCGCCCAGCGCCGTGGCGACGGCGTTGTACACCGATTGCTGGTTATAGGTCAGATAGTTGTCGGCATTATAGGCGACGCAGCGGCTGGCATTGGAGCCGGCATAGCCTTGCGGACAGAACTGGCCGCGGAACCCGTAGAACGAGCTGGAGATCAGGATGCGATCGCGAATGTCGATCCAATAGCCGTCGATCGTCACGCTGAGCCGCGGGGCGGGGTGGAAGACGAAACCGGCGCTGAAGTTGGTCGACTTTTCCGGTTTCAGGCCGCCGAAGCCGAGCGCTGCGCCGGCGGCCGAGTTGGCGGGCAGCACGCCGGAAATGCCGCTGGGCGCGACGTTGATACCCGAATAGAAGCCCTCGGCCAGCGTCGGTGCGCGGAAGCCGGTGGAGACGGTGCCGCGGATCGCGATGGCGCTGGAAATGTCGTAGCGGCTGGTCAGCTTGAAGACGGTGGTGTCGCCAAAGTCGCTGTAATGTTCGTGGCGCACCGCGCCGTCGACCAGCCAGGCGCTGACCGGACGGACGCTGAAATCGAGATATTGCGAGAAATTGGTGCGGTTGTGATTGCCGGCATCGTTCGGGCTGTAGCCGAAGAAGGACTGGGCGCCGCCGCCATAATAGGACGCCGGATCACCCGAGACGATGGCATAGGTATCGCGTCGCCACTCCAGTCCGCCGGCGAGCGTGGCAGGCTGGGCCAGGCCGAGTTCGATCGGATAGGTGATGTCCAGCGTGTTGGTCCACTGGCTCGCCTTGAAGTCGCCATTGTGAAACTCGGTCGGCGTGAAGCCGGTCGCACGGTAGAGCTGGGCATTGCCCGAATCCTGGACATGGACCGCGACGAAATCGTCGCCATAGGTGGAGGCGATGTCGAAGGTGCCGGCACCCAGCGCGCCGCGGACGCCGCCGGTGACGGCATAGTCGGTTTCGCGGATGGCCTCGAGCGGCTGGAACCCTGCGGGATAGAAGGGAACGCCCGCGGCGCTGACGATCACGTCGGGCGTGCGGACATTCTCGTAGGCCCGGGCATATTTGTGGCCGTAGCTGCCAAAGGCATAGAGCTCTATGCCGCCGAAATCATAGCCGGCATTGGCCATCACCGAGGTCTGGTTGACCTCCGGATCCCCCAGGATGCGGTTGGTATAGGGATAATGGGGCAGCGTCCGGATCGCCGGGTAGAGCGAGAGGTAGCGCTGGGCGACGGAATTGTCACCAAACACCTGCGGGTTGATGTCGCCGCGGAAGCTGAAGCCCTTTTTCTTCTTCTCAACGGTGAGGTTGACGAACGCATTTTCGATCGGCGCGAAGCCGATGTTGCCGGCGATCGCATAGGTCTTGCCGCCCTCGTCATAATAGCGGCCGCCGGTAGCGGTGATCATGCCGCCATGATCGGCCTTCTTCTGGATGATGTTGATCACGCCGGCGATCGCATCGGTGCCATATTGCGCGGCGGCACCGTCCTGCAGCACTTCGATATGGTCGATCGACAGCGGCACGATGAAGCTCACGTCCGGCGCGGCGCTGCCGCCATAAGGGCCGCCGGCGACCGAGACGTTGGCGGTGCCGTGGCGCCGCTTGCCGTTGAGCAGGATCAGCGTGTGGTTGGGGCTGAGCCCGCGCAGCTTCATCTGCAGGTTGTGCGCCTGGAGATCGCTGCCGAACGCCTGGGCCTGCACGCTCGGCAGATTCTGGGCGAGCGCCTGGATCAGGTCCGGCTGGCCGGTGCGGGAGAGATCGGCGGCGGAGAGAAGCTGGATCGGCGCGGGGCTGTCGGCGGCGCGCAGGCCGGTGACGCGGGTGCCGGTGACGATAATGTCGTCGCCCTGTGCGGCCGGTGCCGCGCTGTCTTGCGCAAAGGCGGGCGTGGCGGCGAGCGCCAAGGTGATGGCCATAACCGTGAACGATGCCGTTTCGCGAAATTGCATTCGATCGTGCCCCCCGAAAGCTGATGGTTGTCGTTCGTTCCTCAGATTGCGGTCTGTTCTTCTTTCTCGTCCGTTGGTGCGGCTCCGCCCGGGACATGACCGCCCCTTCCCGAGAGCGCGGCTTCGCGAACGGGGTGGTCGTGCCGACACTGGATACGCAGGTGCCACCGCGCCCTGGGGCGCAGCCGCACGGTCTCGTGCCATGCTCCCGAACGGGAGCGCGGCGACATCACATCGAAACAGGCTCGAACCGGGTCCGTGCAAACAGCCGGACCGGATAATGGGTAGACAGGGAAGCCTCCGCCTCTGTCGACCCAAACAAGTGACTCGGGCACACCACCGATATACCCGGATCGCCTAGGGTCCTGGTGGAGTGCAGCGCTAATTATTCGATAGGAGAAAAGCTATTGGGGCCGCCAAGCCATGACCCGCTCCGCGATGTCTTCTGCACGGGCAGCGCCAAAGTGCCGCCTGAAAATCGATAGTCGGTCATTTGATCGCCCTGTTCTTGATCAAAGCACCGATTCGGACATCCGACCCCTGAGATTTTTCTTTCTTGCTATCAGGATGCTATCCCCGGGATGCACGGTGTCAATGCGCGAATGACGTATGTCGCAACGTTTCTGTCGCATATACGACACATAGCCCGCTCCATCGCTGGAACGGGCTATCTGCTTTTACGAATTCGGGAAAATCAGTGCGCGGCGCTGGTATCCACCTTGCCGCGCGGGCGCGGGGTCAGCCAGATAATCCCGGCGGCGAACACGAAGATGATCGCCGAGAGCAGGAACACATGGGTGGTCGCCAGCGTCAGGCTCTCCTGATTGACGATCCGCTCCACCGCGGCGCGGACCTGGCCGATCGAGAATCCCTGCGCCATCAGCGCGTTCATCGTCGGATCTGTGTTGAGCCGCGAGACGATCTCGCTGCGCGCGATGCGCGAACTGTCGTCCCAGATGCTGGTCGAGATCGAGGTACCGATCGCGCCCGCCATGGTCCGCAGGAAGCTCATCACGCCTGCCGCCGATGCGGTCTCCTCCGGCAGCACCGATCCCAGCGCGAGCGTGGTCAGCGGGATGAAGAAGAAGGGCATGCCGAAGCCCTGGAGGAATTGCGGGAAGGCGAAGGTCCAGAACCCCGCCTGGCTGTTCCAGTAGACGCGGAGCAGCGCCGAAACGCCCAGCCAGAGGATGCCGAACGACACCAGCAGCCGCGGATCGACCTTGTTCGACAGCTTGGCGACCACCGGTGACATGAACACCGCCGCCACGCCGGAGAAGGCGGTGGCATAGCCCGCATAGGTGGCGGTGTAGCCCTGGCTCGACTGGAGCCATTGCGGGATGATCACCGCCGAGGCGAAGAAGGTCGCAAAGGCGAAGCTCAGCGATAGCACCGATACGGTGAAGCCCCGGTGGCGGAACACGCGCAGATCGACGATCGGGTCCTTCGCGGTGATCTCCCAGGCGAGGAAGACGAGGAAGCCGATCGCGGCGATCACGCCCAGCCACACGATCGTCGCATCGTTGAACCAGTCATGCTCGCGGCCGAGGTCGAGCATGATCTGCAGCGCCGCGATCCACAGTACCAGCAGTGCAAGGCCGCCCTTGTCCACCGACAGCTTCTGCGTCGGCGTCTCGGCCTTGGTGAGCAGCCGCATCGCCCCGAACGCGCACAGCGCGGCGACGGGGATGTTGATGAAGAAGATCCAGTGCCAGGACCAGTTGTCGCTGATCGTGCCGCCGGCGATCGGCCCGAGAATCGGCGCGACGACGGTGGTCATCGCCCAGAGCCCCATCGCCTGGGCGTGCTGTTCGGGCTTGAAGATGCGCAGCAGCAGCGTCTGGGTCAGCGGCATCAGCGGGCCGCCGCATAGCCCCTGGCCGATCCGGCAGGCGACGAGCATGCCGAGCGTGGTCGACATGCCGCACAGCACCGAGAAGATGCCGAAGCCGATCACGCCGAGGATGAACACCCGCACCACCCCGAACCGGCCCGCGAGCCAGCCGGTGAGCGGCACGCAGATCGCCTCGGCGACGGCGTAGGAGGTGATGATCCAAGTACCCTGGCTCGCCGAGATGCCCAGGCTGCCGGCGATGTGCGGCACCGAGACATTGGCGATGGTGGTGTCGAGCACCACCATGAAGTTGGTCAACGCCAGCACCACGCCGGCGAGGATCAGCGAGGGCCCCTCCAGGAAGCCCCCGCGCTGCGTCTGGCCGTTCATGGCAGGCGTTCCTTACTTGGCCGAGGTATCGATCTCGGCATCCATCGACAGGCCGACGCGCAGCGGGTGCGCCTGCAGTTCCTTCGGATCGAGCGCGACGCGCACCGGCAGGCGCTGGACCACCTTGATCCAGTTGCCGGTCGCATTCTGCGCCGGGATCAGCGCGAAGGACGAGCCGGTGCCGCCCGAGAAGCCGACCACGCGGCCATGATACTTCACGTCGCCGCCATAGAGGTCGGAGGTCAGCTCGACCGGCTGGCCGACCTTCACGCGGGTCAGCTGGCCTTCCTTGAAGTTGGCGTCGACATAGAGCTGGTTGAGCGGGACGATCAGCATCAGCTGGGCGCCCGGTGCCACGCGCTGGCCGACCTGGACGTTGCGGCGGGTGACCACGCCGTCGAACGGCGCGCGGATGACGGTGCGGGCGAGGTCGAGCTTGGCCTGATCCACCTTGGCGCGCGCGGCCAGCACTTCCGGTGCCGTGGTCGCGGTGGCGCCGTTGACCAGCGCCTGATTCGCCGCCAGCTGTCCGCTGGCCGCGACGCGGGTCGAGTTTGCCTGGGCCAGTCCGGCCTTAGCGAGTTCGAGGTTCGCGCGTGCCGCCTGGAAGGCGTTGGTAGCCGAGGTCAGCTCCTCGCCCGAGACCGCGCCGTTGGGGGCGAGCTTCTGGCGACGGGAAAGGTCGATGCGGGCCTTCTCGAAATCGGCCTGGGCCGCGGTCACCTGCGCCCGCGCGCGGGCGATGTCGGCTTCGCGGGCCTGGACCTGCGCGGCCAGCGCTTCGCTGGTGGCCGAGGTCTGGCCGAACTGGCGGGTGGCGCGGGCGAGATCCGCCTCGGCCTGGGCCAGCGCGATCCTGGCGTCGCTGTCGTCGATCTGGACGAGCACGTCGCCCTTCTTCACCGCCTGGGTGTCCGACACCGCCACGCGCAGTACCTGGCCGCCGGTCATCGGCGTGATGCTGGCGCTGTCGGCGCCGACATAGGCGTTGTCGGTGCTCACATAATGGCTGCCGACGGCCATGTAATAGCCGCCATAGCCGAGGCCGGCGACCAGCACGAGGCCGCCGACGCCGAGCATCAGCCGCTTGCGCAGGTTCTTGCGCTCGCTGTCGTCCATGTCTGTATGGGCGGGGGCCTGCGACGGCTCGTTGCGATCGGCGGCATCGCCGCGGGCGGAATGGATGGCGGGTTCTGCATCAGCCATGGGTCTTGACCTCGGAAGCGGCAGCGGCCGCGTTGTTGGTGGAAAAGCCTCCGCCGAGTGCGCGGACGAGCTGGACGTCGAGCGTGAATGCGCGCGCTTCCAGGTCGGCGACGATCTGGCGGTTCTGCAACACCCTCTCCTCGGCGGTCAGAACATCGAGAAATCGCGACAGCCCGCCTTGATAGCGTTGCTGGGCGATCGAATAGGCCTGTTCGGAATCGTCCAGCGCCTGGCGGCTCTGGGCCAGGCGTGTGGCCAGCGCCTTCTGGCTGGTCACCGCGTCCGCCACGTCATGATAAGCGGTGGTGACGCTGTTGTCGTAGTTCGCGACCGCCTCGTCATAGGTCGCGCGCGCGCGGGCATATTGACCGCGCAGTTCGCCGCCATGGAAGATCGGCAGGCTGATCGCCGGGCCCGCCTGGAACACCGATGCGCCATTGCCTTTGACAAGGTTGTCAAGGCCGAGCGCGCCATAGCCGGCGAGAGCGCTCAGGCGGATCGACGGGTAGAAATCGGCCCGCGCGGCCTTGATCCGGCTCGCGGCGGCTTCGACCCGCGCACGAGCGGCGGCGACGTCCGGGCGGCGGCCGATCAGGTCGGTCGTCACGTCGGCCGGGATGCCGCGCGCCTCGGTCGGCGCGGCGGGCAGGGCGATGCTCAGGCCGCGATCGGGGCCCTGGCCGAGCAGCGCGGCGATGCGGTTGCGGGTAAGGCCGATATCCTCGTCGATCGCGGCGAGCTGCGCGCGGGCGGCGGGGACGGCGGCGGCCGCCTGCTTCTCTTCGGCGCGGGTTTCGAGGCCGTTGGTCACGCGATCGGTGACCAGCTTTTGCGTGGCGAGGCGAACCTCCAGCGCGCGCTCCTGCACCCGGCGATCGGCCGCGAGGCGGGCGAGATCGGCATAGGCGGCGGCGATGTTGGTCGAGAGCGCGAGCCGCGCCTGTTCCAGCTCCAACCGCGCGGCTTCCGCTTCCGACGTGGCGGCGGCGAGCTGGGCGCGGTTCTTGCCCCAGAGATCCAGGTCGAAGGCCAGGTTGAGCGTGCCATAGCCGAGGGTCTGCACGTTCGATCCGATCTCGATCGGCAGCCCGTCGCCGGTGTTGATCTGGTTGGCCGCGGCCGAACCGCTGGCATCCACGCGCGGCAGCCGGGCGGCGCCGACCTGGACGGCATAGGCCTGGGCCGAGCGCAACCGCGCGGCGGCCGCCGCCAGGTTGGGCGCGCCGCGGAAGGCCTCGTCCATCAATGCGTTGAGCTGCGGATCGTTATAGGCGGTCCACCAGTTGGTGACGGGCCACTGCGCCTGGGTCTGGGCGGTACCGGCGAGCGACTGGCTGGCGGCGTAGCTGTCCGCCGCGCGCACTTCCGGCCGGGCGCCGAGGTTCGGCACCGGCGCGCACGCGGCCAGCGCGGAGGCGGCAGCCGCAGACAGCAACAAGGGCCTTGTTGGGAAACGACTCATCATGGTCTGGAAAAAACCGTACTATTGGGTACGAGTTCCAGATGGAGAGGGCTTCCGGCCTTGTCAATAGAAAATCGTACCCTATAGTACGGTTATGGAAATCGTAACCCCTAAATGTCTCGGCAAACGCGCAGCGCGGAAACAGGATCGGCGTGCCGCCATCCTTGCCATCGCCAAGCGCCACTTCATGGAGCAGGGCTATGTCGGCGTCTCCATGTCGGCGATCGCGGCCGAGCTGGGTGGCTCCAAGGGCACGCTGTGGAGCTATTTCGCGTCGAAGGAAGAATTGTTCGACGCCTGCGTGGACGAAGTGACGCGCGAGTATCGCGAGCAGGTGATGCAGCTGCTGGTGCCGTCGGACAATCTCCAGGCGACGCTCTGTGCGTTCATCCGCAGCCTGTTGCGGAAAGTGACCTCGCGCGAGGCGATCCAGCTGCACCGGGTGATCCACGCCGAGGTCGAGCGTTCGCCGGAAATGGGGGAGATCTTCTTCCGCCGTGGCCCGCAGCGCACGCGCGAGCTGCTGGCGGCGCATCTGCAGGACGCGATGCACAAGGGGCAGCTGCGCGCCGCCGATCCGCTCAAGGCGGCGTTTGCGCTGACCAGCCTGTGCATGGGCTCGCAGCAGCGGGCGATGCTGGGCCACCAGTTCAGCGATGCCGAGATCGAGGACGAGACCGATTATATCGTCGATCTCTTCCTTCGGGCATTTGCACCCGAGCCGGGCGCCGCCTAGGCTTCCCACGAGGGGGTAAGGACATGCGGCGGCCAGAGCACCATCATCGCAGCGCCGTGCGCGCGGCAGTCGCCGTTGCGGCGCTGCTGGTGGCCGGATGCAGCAGCGAGCCCCCCGCACCGCCGCCGCCCTCGCTTGCCTATGCCGGCCTGCCGGTCAGCGGCAGCCTCGCCGATGCCAAGCGTGCCGGGTTCGACCAGTGCCTCCAGATGGATGGCGGCCATCTGCGCTGCCGTCGCTCCGGGGTGATGCTGCTGGGCGAGGGCCCGTATGAGGCGGCGCTCGACCTGACGGGCGGCGACGGCGCGAGCGGCTTCCGCCAGATTACCTTGTGGCACGATCGCGACCAGTCGGCGGTGCTCAAGGTCGGCGAGGCGCTGAAGAAGCAGGGTTGGGCATTCAGCTATACCGGCGAAGGCGGGCGCGGGGACCAGATGATCCTGACCCGAAAGGGCGCCCCCGTGCATTTCTCGATCGACCTCAGCTATTGGGGCAAGCGCCGGGTGCGGATTCTGCCCGAATAGGACGACCCCGCCGGCGCATCGCTTCGGCGCGAACCGATTGTTGCCTCGTCGGCAGCGTAATAACCGGCCGCCATGAAGATCCCATCCTTCCGCATCGCCTTGCTCGCCGCGCTGCTGCCGGCATCCGCGTTCGCCGCCGCGGTGCAGGACGACGACGTCGATCCCGCCAAGATCGACGTGCGCGACGCGATCGCCTGCCGCCTCGACGCGCCGACCTATGCCGGCTTCGCCAATGCCGTGGCGGGCGATGACGCGATGGCCGCCAAGCTCGGCTGGAAGCCGGTGAAGTCCACCAATTTCCTGCTCAAGGAATATGATCTGCCCGCCCCGATCACCGTGGCCGGGGCGTACAGCACGCGGCGCATCGCGTTCACCTCCAGCGGCATCCTGGCGATCCTCGACGAGCCCGATCCCGAGGTCGTCGCGGGCAAGGAGAAGATCGAGAACGCGATGGGGTCGGACGGGCTGGTCGACGCGCTGGTCGCCTCGGGCAGGTGACGCGGGCGCAGGCCGAAGCAGAGATCAAGTTTCGCAAGTTCCTCGGCGAGCGCGTGATCAGCGACGTCACCGATCCTGCCGATGGCGATCATTTCCGCGCCCACACCCGCATTGCGCTGAACGTGTCCAACGCCACGACGCACCCGGGCAAGACCCTGTACGGCTGCTCGTACAAGATCGACCTGCTCGACAAGGAGGGCAACCCGCTATGATCGGCATGCTGATCGCACTTGCCGGGGCGGCAATGCCGGTGCAGGACGGCACGGACGTCTTCATCGGTACGGTGGAGCTGGACGGCACTGCCCTCATCCTGCGGCGCTGCGACCTGGCCGAGAACCGCTATGCGCTGGCCGAGGCGCCAGGCGGGCATGTGCTGGACACGCTCCGCAAGGCCGGGCTGCCCGCCTATGGCGAGGTGATCGGGCGCTATGTCGAGGGGAAGGATGGCGGCTCGATCCTGCAGGTCGAGCACGTCGAGGCGCTGACGCCGGGCAAGACCTGCCACCTGTCGGACGCGCTCGGCGGCTAGAGCATTTTCAAGTTGACCGTGTACGGTCAACGACTCGGAAAATGCGGCAAACAAACATCTAGAGCGTCTTCACCCATGGTGAAAACGCTCTAGCGCCGCACTCCGCCTGCCCACAGCGCCCACGAGCAGAGCAAAGGCTGCACGAACAGCCGCGGCGCGTGATAGGCCCAGCCAAGCCCGGTGCCGGTCGAGAGGTCCTGCACCGCGTGCTGGAGGTTCGCCGGGAACACGCAGAGCGCGTAGAGCGCCAGCATCACGCCAGCGAGCTTGCGCAGCCGCACCGTCAGCAGCGCGAGCGCACCCCCGATCTCGCAGAGCCCGGTGCCCGCGATGACCAGGGCGGGGTAGGGCACCCAGCCCGGCGTGATGTGCAGGAACGGGCGCGGCACCATCAGGTGCAGCACGCCCGCCAGCAGATAGAGGCACGCCAGCGTGATGCGCGCGCGGCGGCGCGATCGCGTCTCGTCTGGCGTGCCCATGGCCTCAGGCCTGCTGGAGCAGTCGCTCCTTGGCGATCTTCTCGCGCCATACCAGCGGGCCGGTATGGTGGACGCTCTCCCCGGTCGCGTCCACCGCGACGGTGACCGGCATGTCCTTCACGTCGAACTCGTAGATCGCTTCCATGCCGAGATCCTCGAAGCCGACGACCCGCGCACCCTTGATCGCGCGGGCCACGAGATAGGCCGCACCGCCCACCGCCATCAGATAGGCGGCCTTGTGCTGGCGGATCGCCTCGATCGCCACCGGACCGCGCTCGGCCTTGCCGACCATCGCGATCAGCCCGGTCTGGGCGAGCATCATCTCGGTGAACTTGTCCATGCGGGTCGCGGTGGTGGGGCCGGCAGGGCCGACCACCTCGTCCCGCACCGGATCGACCGGGCCGACATAATAGATCACCCGGCCCTTGAAATCGACGGGCAGTTCCTCGCCCTTGGCCAGCATGTCCTGGATGCGCTTGTGCGCGGCGTCGCGACCGGTGAGCATCTTGCCGTTGAGCAGCAGGCGATCGCCCGGCTTCCAGCTTGCCACCACTTCCGGGGTCAGCGTGTCGAGATCGACGCGGATCGATTCCTTCGATGGCGTCCACTCCACCTTCGGCCACTCGTCGAGGCTCGGCGGGTCGAGATAGACCGGGCCGCTGCCGTCGAGGCTGAAATGCGCGTGGCGGGTCGCAGCGCAGTTGGGGATCATCGCGATCGGCTTGGACGCGGCGTGGGTCGGATAGTCGAGGATCTTCACGTCGAGGATCGTCGCCAGGCCGCCCAGGCCCTGCGCGCCGATGCCGAGCGCGTTGACCTTGTCGAAGATCTCGATGCGGAGGCGCTCGATGTCGTTCTGCGGGCCCCGCTGCTTGAGCTGGGCCATGTCGATGTCGCCCATCAGCGACTTCTTGGCGAGCGTCACCGCCTTCTCGGCCGTGCCGCCGATGCCGATGCCGAGCATGCCCGGCGGGCACCAGCCGGCACCCATCTTCGGGGCCATCTCGAGCACCCAGTCGACGATCGAGTCGCTCGGGTTGAGCATGGCGAACTTCGACTTGTTCTCCGAGCCGCCGCCCTTCGCCGCCAGCTCGACATGGACATGGTCGCCGGGGACCATCTCGACGTTGAGCACGCAAGGGGTATTGTCCTTGGTGTTGACGCGGCTGAACGCCGGATCGCGCAGGATCGAGGCGCGCAGGCGGTTCTCGGGATGCAGGTACGCGCGGCGCACGCCTTCATCGACCACGTCCTGCAGCGAGCGCTCGCTGTCCAGCACGCACTTCTGGCCCCACTGGATGAACACGGTGACGATGCCGGTGTCCTGGCAGATCGGGCGATGGCCTTCGGCGCACATCCGGCTGTTGGTGAGGATCTGCGCGATGGCGTCCTTGGCAGCGGGGCCTTGCTCGGCCTCGTAAGCGTCGCCCAGCGCGCGGATATAATCCATCGGGTGGTAATAGGAGATGTACTGGAGCGCGTCGGCGACGCTCTCGATCAGATCGGCTTCCTTGATGAGGACGGTCATGGATACTGCCTGCAGAAAATGGGGCCCGGTGCGGGCGTCACCCGTGTCTCTATAGGCCAAGTCGCGGCAGGACTAGGCCCCCGGGGTGATTGCCGGCAGCGCGCCGAGTTCAGGCCGCGCGTACCAATAGCCCTGGTGGTAGCGCACGCCGAGGTCGCGCAGCACCGCGGCTTCCTCCGCCGTCTCGATCCCCTCGGCGATGAGCAGCGTGTCGAGTTCCCTGCACATGCCCACCATCGCGCGGACGATCGCCTGGCGGCGCGGTTCGCGATCGATGCCGCGGACCAGCGCCATGTCGAGCTTCACTTCATCGGGCGCGAAGCGCGCAAACAGGTCGAGCCCCGAATGGCCCGCGCCGAAATCGTCGACCGCGACCTTGAAGCCGATCTGCTTGTACGAATCGATGATCGTCGCGACGTGCTCGGGGTCGGCGATCAACTGGTTCTCGGTGAATTCGAAGATCAACCGGTCGAGCGGCATCGCCACGGCGCGGGCGGTCTGCAGCGTCAGCTGGATGCAGGCGACGGGGGAATAGACCGCGTTGGGGAGGAAGTTGATCGACAGGCGCGCGGCCGTTGCCATCAGCCCGGCGGCCATCGCGGTCTCGATCGCCTTGACCCGGCAGGCCTGGTCGAAGGCGTAGCGGTTGGCGTCGGTCACATGCGACAGCACATCGCAGGCGCCGGACCCGTCCAGACCGCGCACGAGCGCCTCATAGGCGAAGGGCAGGCCGGTGTCGGTGTCGACGATCGGCTGAAAGGCCATGGCGAAGGGGATGTCGAAATCGACCCCGTCGCGGCACCCCGTGCAGATTCTCCGCATTTCCATTCTCTTCTATAGAATGCCGGTGCGATCCTGACACGACAATGGTTGCGGCAACAGCGTGTTAGCTCAGCGTCGCGCAGCGCGGAGCAGCTCGGCCACCAGCGGATTGGGGAAGCGGCGCTCGAGGGTGACGGCGTAGAAGCTCTCGGTAACCTGCGGCAATTGATCGAATTCGACGAGGCTGCCCGCCGCCAGCTCGTCCTGCACCACGATCGGCGGCAGCACCGCCAGCCCCACGCCTTCACGTGCGAGCAGGCGCATCAGCGCCATGTCGTCGACCTCGGCGGCGATCTGGGGCCGCACGCCCAGCGTTGCAGCGAGCGAATCGAAGGCCGCGCGGACGCTGCTCTCCAGCGTCGGCAGCACCACCGGCTGGGTAGCGAGCAGGGCGGCGAGGCTGGTGTCGCCCGCGATACCGGGCCGGCCGATCAGGCTTACCCGCTGCTCGGCGATCCTGTGCGCGAGATAGGGAGTGATCGCGTCCCGCGCCGGCGGGCGGTTGGCGAGCACCACGTCGAGCTGGAGCGCGGCGAGCGCCTGCATCAGCTCCGCCGCGCTGCCCGAGCGCAGCACCAGCTCGACATCGGCGCGGTGGAGCAGCGGCTGGACGAAGCCGATCTGGAAGTTGCGCGACAGCGTGGCCAGCGCGCCGATCCGCACCGCCTGGCGAGCCCGGCCGGTCTCGCGCAGCACCTCGAGCAGCTCGTCGCCGGTCGCGAAGATCGTGTCGGCATGGTCGAGCGCGATGCGGCCGGCTTCGGTGAGCACCAGCCGGCGTCCTTCGCGCTCGAACAACGCATGGCCCAGTCGCTCCTCCAGCTTGCGAATTTGAGTCGAGAGCGCGGATTGCGAGACCGCCATTCGATCGGCGGTTCGGGTCAGGTTCCCGTCATGCGCGACCGCCCAGAAATAGCGAAGATGGTTGTAATTCAGGTCTCGCATTCGTTCTGTTTAAGTGAACGTTGCACTACAAACAATGAATTTTATCGGATCGTTGCGCAGCCCTAACGCTCCGCCCGACACAACAGGAGATCGGGTGTGAGCATGTGGTGGTTGGCGAATGCGGGGCCGGGGCTCCTTGCTGCGGCGGCAGTCGCGGCGGGTATGGGGCGGCAGTTCCGGCCGGGATGGACGCGACGGGTCGTGCCGCTCGCGGCGCTCGTCGCGCTGATCGCTGCCCTGGGGTTGGCCGCATGGACCGCCTGGTCCGGACCTCGCACGCTCGCGCTGGCGGGGGCTGAAGCCTTCGTAGCGGCCCGGCTGGACGTGGTGAGCATGACCATGCTGGTGCTGGTCGCCTTCGTCGGTTGGGTGGTGGTGCGCTTCGCCGCGACCTATCTCGACGGCGAAGCCCGGCAGGGCCGTTTCCTCGCCTGGCTGGCGGTGACGCTGGCGAGCGTGATGCTGCTGGTCACGGCGGGCACGCTGCCGCAGCTGGTCTTCGCCTGGATCGCGACGGGGCAGGGGCTGGGTCGGCTGCTGCTCTTCTACGCCGAGCGTCCCGCCGCGCGCCGTGCCGCGCGCAAGAAGGCGTTGAGCACGGGACTTGCCGACGTGCTGCTGATCGGATCGGCGGTGCTCCTCTGGCGGGCAACCGGCACGACCGACATTGCCCAGCTGCTTGCCGCCGCGCGCGCCGGAACCGCGCCCGAGGCGATGGCGCTCGCCGCCTGGGGGATCGGCATCGCCGCGATGCTCAAGTCCGCACAATTCCCCCTGCACGGCTGGCTCACCGAAGTGATGGAAGCACCGACCCCCGTCTCGGCGCTGCTCCATGCCGGCGTGATCAACGCCGGCGGCGTCCTGCTGATCCGGCTTGCCGACGTGATGCTCGCATCCCCGGCGGCGCTGGCGCTGCTGGCGGTGCTGGGCGGCTTCACCGCGCTGTTCGGCAGCCTGGTGCTGCCCACCCAGCCCGCGATCAAGACCCAGCTCGCCTGGTCGACCGTCGCGCAGATGGGCTTCATGATCATGCAGTGCGGGCTGGGGCTGTTCTACTTGGCGCTGCTGCACATCGTTGCGCACTCGCTCTACAAAGCCCACGCCTTCCTGTCCTCGGGCGGCGCGGCCGAGCGGATCGCGGCGGCGCGGCGGCTGGGCCCGGTCGCCAAGCCCGACGGCACGGCGGTCGCGCTGGCGATGCTGGGCGCGGCGATCCTCTACGGCGCGCTGGCGATCGGTTTCGGCGCCTGGACCAAGCCGCCCCAGGCGGTGGCGCTCGGCGCGATCCTGGTGTTCGGCGTGGCCTATCTGATCGTCCAGGGCATGAGCCCCGCCGCACCACGCGCGCTGCTCCAGCGGACGCTCGGCTTCGCGATCCTCGCCACCGCCGCCTATTTCCTGCTGCACGCTGCGGTCGAGTGGCTGACCGCCGGCACGCTGCCCGCGGTGCCCGCGCCGGGGCCCTTCCAATGGGCGCTGCTCGCCGTCGCGCTGGTCGCCTTTGGCGGCATCGCGGTGGCGCAGGCGATGCTGCCGCTGTGGTGCGACCATCCCGCCGCGCAGCGCCTGCGCACGCATCTCTCCCACGGTTTCTATGTCAACGCGCTGCTCGATCGGGTGATCGGCGGCCGGGTTCTCGGAAAGGCTTGATCCCATGTACCGCAGTGCCGACCCGCAATCGCATGCCCCGCAGCCCAGCTATGTCGGGCTGCTCCTCGAAGCCGCCGAACAGGCCGCCCGCGCCATCCCGCCGCTCTGGCCGCTGGCGACCAGCGTCGCGGTGAACCCCTTCCTCGGCCACACCGGCCGCAGCCTCGCCCAGGCCTCCGCCTGGCTGGCGCGGAGCGGCGGTGCACGGGCGACGATGCCGCGCGCCTGGTACCGCGCCCGCATCGCCGAAAGCGCGATCTACGAAAGCGACCTGTACGCGGCATGGAAGGCGGCTCGGCCCATCGAGCGCCCGCATAGCTTCGAGCGGTTCTTGGCCCAGATCGGCGGCGACGCGGCCGACCCCGTGGCGTTGCCCACGCTTGCCGAGATCGCCGCGGTTTCGGGTGGGATCGACTGGCCGTCGGTGGTCGCCGACCAGATCGGCGGCTGGGCAGGCAGCTATTTCGACGCCGGCCAGGCCTTGTGGGCCGCGCCGCAAGGGCAGGGCGCCTATCCCGGCTGGCGGGCGCAAGCCTGCCTCGACCGCACGCCCGAGGTTTTCGGGCTGACAGGCTTCCGCGCCTTCGTCGCCGAGACACCGGAAAGTACGAGCGACGCGATCGCGGTCAGCACAGCGCGGCTGGGCCTACGGGCCGATGCGGCCGCCCGCTATTTCGAGCGGCTGCTGATGGACCTGGGCGGCTGGGCGCAATTCGCCCGCTACCAGGGCTGGCAGGCCGAGCTGGCCAACGAGGCTGACGACACGCTGGTCGATCTGCTCGCGGTCCGGCTGGTCTGGGAAGCGGCGCTGTGGGAACTGGGCGAGGCTTCCCTGCGCGCGCGCTGGGCCGAAGCGGCAGGCCGGTACGAGGCACCGGCGCGGCCGGGGCAGGACAGCTGCGTGGATGCGATCCTGCAGCACGCGGCGGAACTGGCCGAGCAGCGCCGGCTGGCCGACCGGCTGCACGCGGCGGTGGAAGGTCCGGTCGCTGCGACGCCGATCGCGCAGATGGCCTTTTGCATCGACGTGCGCTCGGAGCCGATCCGTGCCGCGATCGAGCGGGTGGCGCCGGGCATCCGTACCAAGGGCTTTGCGGGCTTCTTCGGGGTCGGCACCGCGCATCGGCCGCACGGCGCGTGCGCGGGGGAGGCGCGGCTGCCGGTGCTGCTGCGGCCGGGGCTGGTGAGCGACGATGGCGGCGATCCGCATCTCGAAGCGCTCGACCATGCCAATGCCCGCGGCGACCGTGCCTGGGGGCGGTTCAAACAGGCGGCGGTGTCCTCCTTCGCCTTCGTGGAGTCGGCCGGGCTGGTCTACGCGGCCAAGCTGCTCAAGGGCACGCTGGGGCTGGCCGAGACCAAGGCGGCGAAGGGCAAGCCGCGCTTCCACCCGCCCTTGCCGCACCATGAC
Source organism: Sphingomonas sp. ABOLE (assembly GCF_003950455.1). Lineage (NCBI taxonomy): Bacteria > Pseudomonadati > Pseudomonadota > Alphaproteobacteria > Sphingomonadales > Sphingomonadaceae > Sphingomonas > Sphingomonas sp. ABOLE. Next base: position 62,966 of record NZ_QQWY01000015.1, on the reverse strand, counting down.
GCGGTCGACGCTGCGGAGCGGATCCTTCGCGCCATGTCGCTGACCAGCGACTTCGCGCCGCTGCTGATCCTGGTGGGGCATGGCGCGGGGGTGACCAACAATCTCCACGCGAGCGCGCTCCAGTGCGGCGCCTGCGGCGGCCATGCCGGCGACGTCAATGCACGGCTGCTTGCGGGGCTGCTCAACGATCCCGTCGTGCGGGCCGGGTTGGCGGCGCGGGGGATCATGATCCCCGCCGAGACCGTTGCGATCGGCGGCCTGCACGACACCACCAGCGATCGCATCCAGCTGTTCGCCCAGGATGTGGACGCGCCGACACCGCTCCTGGCGGAGGTGAAGCAAGCGCTCGCCCGCGCCTCGGTGGCGGCGGCTATCGCCCGCGCGGCCAAGCTGCCCCGGGCCGAGGGCGCCACGCAGATCGCCGCACGGGGGCGCGACTGGGCCGAGGTGCGCCCCGAATGGGGGCTGGCCGGGTGCAGCGCCTTCATCGCCGCCCCGCGTGCGCGGACGGCGGGCCGCGCGATGGGCGGCCGGGCGTTCCTCCACGATTATGACTGGCGGGCCGATGCCGACCTTTCGGTGCTTGAACTGATCCTCACCGCACCGGTGGTGGTGGCGAGCTGGATCAGCCTCCAATATTATGGCTCCAGCGTCGCGCCGGGCGTGTTCGGCGCGGGCAACAAGCTGCTCCACAATGCCGTGGGCGGGATCGGCGTGCTCGAAGGCAATGGCGGCACCCTGCGCGGCGGGCTGCCCTGGCAATCGGTGCATGACGGCGAGAAGCTGGTCCATGATCCGCTGCGGCTGACCGTGGTGATCGAAGCGCCGACCAACGCGATCGCCGAGGTGCTCGCCCGGCACGACGGGGTACGCGCGCTGTTCGACAACCACTGGCTGCACCTGCTGGCGATCGACGATGCCGGCCGGGTCGCCTCGCGCTATGCTGGTGGCCTGACGTGGCAGCCCTTCGCGCAGGAGGTTTGACGATGCGGATCGAGATTGCACCGCCCCGGTGCACGGCCGAGCCCGAGGTGGAGATCGCCGCGATCGATCGCCGGATCGCCTGGGTGCTTTCGCACCCGGGCACCAGCGCCTGGCTGCGCACGGCGTTGCAGGCTGCGCTCGCGGAGGAGCCGGTTGCGGTCGTCAACGACGTCGAAATGCTGCGGCACCTGCTGCTGCCGCGCGGCACGGCCCATGCCGTGCTCGCGGCATCGTCGCAGAACGGACGGGAAAGACCATAGGCGAGGCCCCGCCACTTGTGCTTCACTGTGTAGCCGTATGGATGTGAAAGCCGCCCCCGGTTTCGAACAGCAGATCAGCCTGCGCCAGCTCCGCTATCTCGTCGCGCTGGGCAGCGAAGCGAGTTTTACCCGCGCCGCGGCGCTGTGCGGGGTGAGCCAGCCCTCGCTGTCCCAGGCGATTCGCCAGTTCGAAGACGCTTTGGGTGCACCGCTGGTCGAGCGCGGTGCCCGTGCCTTCCTCACGCCGCTCGGCCGCGAGGTCGCCGAGCGGGCACGTCGCATCCTGCTGGAGGTGCGCGATCTCGGCGAACTCACCGGCGCGGGCGATGCTGCGCTGCTCGGCACGATCCGGCTGGGCGTGACGCCGACCATCGGCGCCTATCTGCTGCCGCGGCTGGTCGCGCGGTTGCACCAGCAGTTCCACGACTTGCGCGTGCACGTCCGGGAGAACATCCCGGCCGCGCTGGTGGAGGGATTGGCCGCCGGCACGTACGACCTCATCCTCGCCCAGTTACCCCTGCCTGCGCCCGGCGCACAGGTCGAGCGGCTGTTCCGCGAACCGCTCCAACTCGCCATGGCTGCCGATCATCCCCTCGCAGCGCGCGCTTCGATCGGCCGCGAGGATCTGGCGGGGCAGGACCTGCTGACCCTCCAGCGCGGCTATCGGCTCGCCGAACAGACGATTGCGATCGCCGAGGAAGCCGGGGCCCGGGTGCGGGAGGAATATGAAGGCACCAGCCTCGACGCGATCCGCCAGATGGCGGGCATGGGGATGGGGCTGGCGGTGCTGCCCGAACTCTATGTGCGGCAGGAAATCCGCCCCGGCGACGACGTGGTCGCCCGGCCCTTCCATGGCGGGCGGCATTATCGCGAGATGGGGCTGCTGTGGCGCAGCGGGGTGGCGCGTGCTGCGGCCTATAAGAGACTGGCGCAGGAACTGATGGCCTGCGTCGAGGACATAGGTATTTCCTATCGATGATATAGTCGGCCTGCCATTGTGCTTATGGCGTGCGGGCCGCACTTGGTCGATCCGGAAGGGAGTAAGGTGGAGAGATGGCGAAGCAGAAGATCGGCTGGGGGCAGGTGCGCGGCTGGCTGGGCGAGGTGATCGGCCCCGATGGCGGCTATCTGCGGCTGGCGATGGTCTATGGGATCGCGATCAGCCTGCTGTCGCTGGCGACTCCGATCTCGGTGCAGCTACTGATCAACAGCGTCGCCAAGATCGCGCTGCCCGCGCCGCTGATCACGCTGTCCGCGCTGCTGTTCACGCTGCTGCTGATCGTGGTGATCCTGAGCGCCCTGCGCGTCCACATCATGGCGCTGTTCGAGCGGCGGATCTTTGCACGGACCATGGCGGAGATTACCATCCGCGCGGTCCACGCCCGCAATCCCTTCTTCGCCGATGCCCGCCGCGTCGACCTGTTCAACCGCTATTTCGACCTGATGACGGTGCAGAAGAGCGTGCCGAGCCTCGTCATCGGCGGCTTCACCATCCTGCTGCAATCGGTGGTGGGTCTGGTGGTGACGAGCTTCTACCACCCGTTCTTCCTCGGCTTCAACGTCATCCTGATCGCGCTGGTGTGGCTGATCTGGCAGCTCTGGTCGCCCGGCGCGATCCGCTCGGCGGTGGCGCTCAGCCATGCCAAGCACGATGCGGCGCGCTGGCTGGAGGGGCTGGGCACCTCCAACGGCTTCTACAAGTCGAGCCGCCATCTCGACTTCGCGATGGACGGTTCGGAGACGATGACCGCCGCCTATGTCGCCGCGCATCGCCGTCACTTCCGCTTCAGCTTCACCCAGACCTGCGCCTATCTGCTGCTCTACGCCACCGCCAGCGCGGCGCTGCTCGCGATGGGTGGCTGGCTGATCCTGCAGGGGCAGCTCTCGATCGGCCAGCTGGTCGCAGCCGAGCTGATCCTGTCGGGCGTGTTCTACGGCCTCGGCCAGCTCGGCACCTATCTCGATGCCTTCTACGACATGGTCGCGGCGGCCGAGGAAGTGTCGCTGCTCTACGCCATCCCGCACGAGACCCATAGCCGCAGCAGCGAAGCGCCGGGCAATGGCGAGGTACGGCTGCGCGAGGTGGAGGCCGGCGACGCCCGCATCGACCTGACCATCCCGGCGGCCAGCCAGCTGGTCGTGGTGGGCGCGCCGACGATGGACAGCCGGCTCGCCATGCTGCTCAAGCGCAACCTGCAGCCCGATCGCGGGCTGGTGATGGTGGGCGGCGTCGATCTGGAGGCGCTCGACGTCTATCGCCTGCGCTCGGACGTGATCGTGCTCGACCGCCCGACCATCGTCGAGATCAGCATCCGCGACTATCTGGGGCTGGCCGGGGCCGGCATCCCGGCGGGCAAGGTGCTCGACGCCCTTGCGCTGGTCGGGCTCGACGCCCGCATCGGCCAGTTGCCGGAGGGCATGGATACTCCGCTCGCCGCCTCGGGCTATCCGCTGTCGATCGGCGAGCTGATGGCGCTCAAGCTCGCCAATGCGCTGCTCGCGCGGCCGCGCGTGCTGCTGCTCGGCCCGCTCTACGATCTGATCCCTCCAACACGATTGACCGCCGCGCTCGATGCGCTGCGCGAGGCAGGAACCACCGTGCTCCTCTTTACCGGTCGCCCCGAGGCGATCCGCCGCGATGGCTATCTCTGGCTGGGCAAGACCAGCCAGGCACGTTTCGAAACACTCGAAGCGCTCCGCGCCACCCTCACTGCGCAGGAGGCAGGCAATGCCCTTCAGGCCTGACCATATCGGCCGTTTCCCGACGCTGGCCGGCATGCGCCCGCCGCGCATCGCCCGCGTCATCGCCTGGATGATCGTGATCGCCATCGCGCTGCTCGGCGTCACCATGGTCTATGTGCCCTGGGTGCAGACCGCGGCGGGGCGGGGACAGGTGGTCGCGCTCGATCCGCACGATCGCGTCCAGTCCGTCACCGCGCTGGTGCCCGGCCGGGTCGAGCGATGGTTCGTCACCGACGGCCAGGCGGTGAAGAAGGGTGACCCGATCGCCAAGATTTCCGATAACGATCCCGAGCTGCTCGCGCGCCTCGCCGCCGAGCGCGATCAGGTCCATGCCGAGATCGCCTCGCTCGAAAGCGCCCGTGCCGTCGCCTCGATCGACGTCAACCGCGCCCGCACGCTGTTCAACGAAGGGCTGGCGGCGCGGCGCGACTATGAACAGGCGCAGATCCGCGTCGCCGATCAGGGCGCCAAGCTCGCGGAATCGCGGGCCAAGCTCAACCGGATCGAAGTCTCGCTCAACCGCCAAGCGGTGCAGATCGTCCGTGCACCGCGCGACGGTCGTATCCAGACGCTGAACGCCGCCGCCGGCGCGACGCTGGTCAGCGCCGGCACCGAGCTGGCGACGCTCGCGCCCGAAGGCGGCACCGAGCGCGTGGTCGAGCTGATGGTCGACGGGCGCGACATCGCGCTGGTCCGCCCCGGCCGCCGCGTGCGGCTGGAGTTCGAAGGCTGGCCCGCGATCCAGCTGAGCGGCTGGCCGTCCATGGCCTGGGGGCTGTTCGACGGGCGGGTGCGCTCGGTCGATCCCTCGGCGATGCCCGACGGGCTGTTCCGCGTGCTGATCGAGCCGATGCCCGGCACGCTCGCCTGGCCGGGCGACCGCTTCGTCCGCCTCGGCGCCAAGGTGCGCGGCTGGGTGCAGGGCGAGACGGTGCCGGTCGGCTATGAACTCTGGCGCCAGCTCAACGACTTCCCGCTCGAATTCGGCACCGCCGCCAACAAGGCGGAGGAAAAGAGCATGGACGTCTACAAAAAGAAAAAGAAATGATCCGGCTGCTGCTCTCCCTCGGTGCCTTGGCGTTCGCGGTGCCCGCTGCCGCACAGGGGCCGCTGACTCTGGACCAGGTGCTGCGCTCCTCGGCGCAGAACGCGCCGCAGATCATCGAGGCGCTGGCCAAGCAGCGTCAGGCCGAGGGCAAGGCGCTGAGCGCCGAGGGCGCGTTCGATGTGGTGTTCGACGTCGATGCGCAGACGCGGCCCTTCGGCTATTATGACGGCTCGGTGGCCGAGGCGAAGGCCAGCCGCGCCTTGGACAACAACGGCGGCGGGCTCTACGCTGGGTACCGCGTCTCGCGTGGGCGTTTCCCGGTCTATGAGGACAAGGCCTACACCAACCAGCTCGGCGAGTTCAAAGTCGGGGCAGTCTTCTCGCTGCTGCGCGACCGGGTGACCGACGAGCGGCGCACCAAGCTGCGGCTCGCCGACCAGGATGTCGACGTCGCCCGGCTGGAGCGCGAGATGGTGGCGATCGGGGTGCAGCGCCGCGCCATGGGCGCCTATCAGGCCTGGGCGATCGCGGGGCTGCGCCTCAAGGCCTATCGCGACCTGCTGGCGCTGTCCGAAAAGCGGCGCTCGCAGCTGGCGCGACAGGTGCAGCTGGGCGCGCGTCCGCAGATCCTGATCACCGAGAACGACCAGAATCTCGCCCGCAGGCGATCGCTGGTGGCGCAGGCCGAGCAGAAGCTGGCGGAAACCGCCAACGCGCTGTCCTTCTTCTGGCGCGACGCCAATGGCGTGCCCCTGGTCCCGGCGACCGAGCAGCTGCCCGACGCGCTGCCCGAACTGGCGATCGCGCCCCGCAAGGCCGGCCCGATCCTCCGGCCCGACCTGAAGACGGTGCTGGTGCGCATCGACCAGTCGCTGGCGCGGCTCAATCTGGCCGAGAACGACCTGAAACCGCGGCTCGACGCGCGCGCGGAACTGGGCAAGGATGTCGGCGCAATCGGGCTTGGCGGCCCGTCGCGCACCCCGGCCGAGGCAATCGTCGGCGTCAAATTCTCGGTGCCGCTCGAACGGCGCAGCGCGCGCGGCCGCATCGCCGAGGCCAAGGCGGAGATCGACGGCCTGCGCACCCGCCACCGAATGCTGGAGGAGCAGATCGCGATCGAAGTGAAGGGCATCGCGATCAACATCGAGGGGGCCGACAAGGTCGCCGACCTCGCGTCGCAGGAAGCCGACCTGGCGGGCAAGATGGCGTCGGCCGAGCAGCGCCGCTTCGATATGGGCGCCAGCGACTTCTTCCTGATCAACCAGCGCGAGGAAAGCGCGACCGACGCGCGGTTGCGCGCGCTGGATGCACGCTACCAGGCGCTGGTGGCGCGTGCCGACCTGGCCGCGGCTACCGCGGACCGCAGCGTGCTGGGGCTATGATCCACCGCGCGCCTCCATTCGATAACCGATCAAGATAGGAGATTTCCGCGAAGCGTCTGCAATGTCGCGTGCTGCGAGGGCGGCACGGAACCAGTCGGCGTCATAGCCCCGATCGGCCAACAGCGCTTTCACCCTGGACAAGGCATCGATCATCAGCGCCGCGCCCTTATAGTCGCTCATCTGCCCTTCGCTGAGCAGCATGACCAGTGGCGGCCCTTGCCATCGCAGACGGCGCGAAGCTTGGAGTTCAGGCCGGTCGGGGAACAGCCCCTTTTTGAGCAGACTGGCTGCCGTCCGGTGCGCCTTGAGATGGATGGCGTCGATCATCAACTGATCCGGCTTGCCACCCTCGGCCGACAGTGCCCCGAAAATCCTGTTGAACACGCCCATACGGCTCCAGCGGATGAACCGGTTGTAGATCGTCTTCGGCGGCCCGTACTCAGCAGGCGCATTGCGCCACCGCAGACCATTGCGGATCACGAAGATGATCCCGCTGATAATCCGGCGGTCATCGACCCGGGGCATCCCGTGCGACAGCGGGAAATGTGGCTCGATCCGGCGCATCTGCGCCTCCGACAGCCAAATCAAATCACTCATGGCAGCGCCTCCTCGCGCCGCCCAGTGAATCAATCGATCAGGCCGTTCGCAAGCAATTTAATAGGTCCTGAGCCTAGGTCGATGACGTACCTGGGTTTGGAACAATCGAGTGGGAATGATCACGCGTCCGGCATGGTCTGGCAGCGGCAAGCACGTAATCTGGATGGCACGATTGATGGCATGCGAACTGCCGAGAAGGTAGAGCGAGCTGACCAACGCAGAGTGGAGCGAGATCAACTTCAGCGAGGCGCTCTGGACCATCCCCGAGGAGCATATGAAGCGGCGAAACTCACGCCTTGGTGTCCCTGTCGCGGCAGGCGCTGATATCGTCATCGCTGAAAATCTTTGCTGGCGGATCGGAGTGCGTCCTCTTGTCGCGGTACGATTTGGACCTGCCGATGAGCAGCCCGGAGCGCAGCCATGTGCTGACGCTGACCTTTCGACGCAGAAGAAAGGCAAACCACTGGCCAAGCCCAGCCCGCATGATCTGCGGCGCACTGCGAGCACGCTCTTGCATGAAGCGGGGCACGACACCGACTATTTGTTGATAAATCATTGAAGCTTCCTACTTCATTACTGAACCCGGCGAGTTACGTTGACAATACCAACGGCCTATGGCAAATTTATAAAGACTCGGTGATATTGTGCAAAGTCGCGTTCGGTCGCCTCACAATAAACAATCGCTTGCGTACACGAACCTTGCGTTTGCGGGTGTAGCGCACTTCCTAATCTAAGAAATCAGTCGTCATAAGGCGACGGAGGTTTTTTTGTGCGACCATCTAACGAGGTGAATGATTGCACGGGGAGGGGCGCCGCGGCGACGGCTACCCAGCAGGTGCTGCCTTGATCCTTCCGAATATGCGATCGGTCGATTGGCGCGGCGATCTGCGGTTCGACGTGATCGTGCGCAGTGTCGGCAGCGCTTCGCCAAACATTGCAGCTGCCATCGCCGCGGGCCTCGGTTTACCTGTCGAAGCGGTGGTTGCGTCGATCTATCGTGCCCCGTCGCCGCTTGCGCGCGCACTTCCTCGATCTGCTGCCGACGCGATGTGCGCGCTGCTTTGCGAGTTGGGCCTCGTCGTCGATGTCGACGTTTCCCCCACCGCGTTGGAACCCGCCGTCACGCTCGATGTCGCAGCCGAGATTGCCGATCCCGCGCTTACCGAGGCAGCCGGACTGGCAATCGCCGACTTTCTTGGCGTGTCTGTCGATGAAGCGATGGAATTGCTGATGACGCCGCCGGGCATCGTGCTGGGCAATGTCAGTCCCGTCACCGTCGCAGCGTTCGAGGCGCGGCTTCCGCAGGGTGCGCTGGAGCTGACCACTGCCGATCCGCTGACATCGCGATATGCGTTGTTCGCGGGCGACTTGCCGCCCAGCGAACGCGCGGCTGTCGCGTCGATGCTGCCCGGAGTCGTCCTTGCCGACGATACCAGCCTGGTGGTGATGGACCTGAGCCATGGCGATGCCGACCGGATCTGGCGGCGACTGGCCCGGAATCCAGGCGTACGGGTCTTCAATCAGGCGTTCCTGCGGTACGACGTGCAACTCGATGCCGCGGACAGCGACGATCCCGGTGTCGCCGCAGCGCTCGAGGAACTCGCCGGGATCCCGCTAGACGATTGCGATTCCGTGTTGGCCTTGGCCCCGGTCACCATCGAGAATGGCGTCCGCCATGCCGATGTCGAAACGCGTCTCAAGGCCTATGCCGCGCGGGGCATATCCGTCACGGCACGGCTGGCGAGCTTCGTCGAGCATGTACTCGTCGTCGAATCGGCCCCGCCGCCGGCCCTGGCGCTCGTCGGCGCGTCGGGCACCGCGGTACTGCCGCTCCAATTGCCACCGCTCAGTCTGCCACGTGCCCGGTTGCTGCGCGCGCGGCTGGAACAGGCCGGCGCCGACGTGCTCCAGTACGATGCGCCGCCGGCGCGCGCCGCATGATTCCCATGCCCGCCTCGACACGGATCGGCGCGCATCAGGTCCATATCGGCATCGCTGAAGCGGGCAAGATGCTGGCGATCAAAGGCCGGCATAAGGAAGCGCTGGAACGCTACCGGGAAGCGCTGCGGCTGGCGCAATCGGCGCAGGCGCCCGACGTCTTTGGTCGGCATTATCTGCAATGCGTACTCGAAAGCCTTGAGAAACTCGGCGACTTTGTGCGTGTCGTCGATCTCGCGACTCAGGCCGCCGATGCGGTGGGGCAGCGGGACACGCCGTTTCATCGCCGCGACCGGGCCTCCTTGCTGGAGCGTGCCGCGGTGGCGCGCCTGCGGCTCGACGAGCGCGATGCCGCGCGAGACGGATTTGCCGAAGCGCTGGCGCTGGCCGGGCGCGAGGGGCAGCCGCTGTCGGCGATGCTGCTCGACTGGATAAATCGAGGGTTGCAAATCACCCCGGTCCGCATCGCCGAGGCGCAGCGCAAGCATGGCTATTGGGCGGTGCGCGCCGAAACGGTCGATCCCGTCCGCGCGAGCCGCGCGCTAACGATTCCCGATTCCGGAAGCGAGGAGCCTCTCCGTGGCCGATAAGAATCCTATCGAAACCATGACGCCGGGGCAGGTGCTGACCGACGCCAGCGTGTCCGAATTCATCAAGGCGATGGGACTGAGCATCGCCGAAGCACAAAAAGCGCTCGACCTGAATTCCATCGCGCAGATGGAAGAATATGCCAAGCCGCGGCCGGGCCTCGGCAATCCAGGCGGTAAATCGCTGATGCAACTCGGGCTCTCGCCGCCATTTTACCATTACCAGCATGCAGACCTGACGGTGTCGTTGCAGCTGACGATGAAGATCGGGGATAGCGAGGCGCTGGGCGTCAACGTGACGGGAGAGATTGGCAACAAGGGGAGCGGAGCGGGTGGGGCGGCCAGTGCGCGCACGGCGCAGATCACGATGAAGAGTCTGCCTGCCAGCGTTACTGTCGATGGCACCAAGCTCGACGCGGCGGGCCCTGACATCGACACCGCCGCGCAGGCTCTGGCAGACAAGCTGCGCGCGCCTGCCGGCAAGTTCGAGCAGGCGTTCGTCTCCAGCAAGGATAGCAAGGTCAAGGCAGAGCTCGATCCCGCGTCCGCGAAGAACCCGTTGCTGGCGGAAAATGCGGTCGTCTTCCTGCCCACCGCTGCATCGAGCACGGGCATCATCCGGATCACCAACACGCCCGCGGCCAAGGAAACGTTCCAGCTTGCGCCGAGCGTCTCGACCGAGGTCACTCCCGAATCGAGCCGCCTGCTCTATGCGCGCAAGGTCGCGAAGCAGATCGACGATCTCGCGGACTTCAAGGCGCGGCTTGCGTTCGATCCCAACCCGAACGGCACGATCGATTCACAGAGCGATTTCCAGCCCTTCATCTTTGCGCTGTTCGATACGGACAAGGACGTCATCAAGAACGATGCCGCCATTGCGCTGCGCGACGGCGCAAGGATCATCAAGGAAAGCGGGCAATCGGTCGATGTCGTGGGCTATGCCGATACCCAGGGCAAGAACGATCACAATCTCGATCTGGCCAAGCGCCGCGCCACCAACGTCGCCGAATTCCTGAAGAAGAACGGCGTCGGTGCCGACAAGATCAAGTCGGTGAAGCACTTCGGCGAGGAGCCTTGGAGCAAGACCCCGAATCCAGACAATAACCAGCATTTTCGTCGCGCCGAGGTGCATTTCGACGGCAACAAGGATCTGCTGATCATCGTCGAAAACCAGGGCTCGGTGCAGCTGCAGGCGACGCCCACACCCGATAAGACCGGCGGGGGCGACGGCAATGGCTTCATCATTGTCAAGAAGTTCGACGCAGCGCCGGTCGACGGCAAGAAGGTGTTGCTGGGCGATGCCAAAACGCCGGTCGACATCAAGGGCGATGCGGTCAACACGGCGGACGACAAGTTCGCCGCCGACACGCCGGAAGCCAGTGCGTTCAACCTTGCCAAATCGATCAACGACAGCAGCGCGACGCATGGCACACGCGCAACGCGAAAGGGATCGGTCGTCCTGCTCGCCAGCGTCAACGACGCCGTGACCATCGATCTGGTGACCCTCTCGACCGATTCGATCAAGCTGGCCGCCGATGGCGGCGCGACGATCTCCAAGCCGCTGAGCGACATCGCGACGGGCAAGCCGGCCGCGGACGGATCGGGGAGCGGCAAGATCACGTTCGCGGTCGGGGCTACGGTCGACTACCGCACGAGCCGCCAGTTCGAACAATCGGCCAACGGCAACAGTTCGATCAGCGCGCGGCTGGTCGCTATCCCTGCCCCCGTCGAATTTCTGCAGGAGATCAAGAAATTCCTGGCACCTGAAACACCTGCTCCGGCACCGGCACCGGCGCCATGAGCGTCGTCCCTTCCGTCACGCGCGAACTGGTTTCCGCGCCCCTGCCGCAGATCATCGAACGGCTGGGTATCGCCGTGGCCGATGCCCAGCATGCACTCGACGAAAACAGCGTCAAGACAGCGGCCGCGCTGGCCACCAGCCAGGTCGAGATCGGCGGGGATAACTACAATCTCCTCGCGCTCGGCTTCTCCCCGGCCTTTTATGCATTCACCGAGGCGACGGTCGAAGCGAAGCTGAGCTTTTCCATGACCGAAACAACCGAGCTGGGGGTCACGGCCGGGGCACGGGTCGGCGTCAATGCCGGCATCGTCATGGTCGCGGCTTCGGTCAGCGTCTCGTACGCCAGAAAATTTTCCGTCACCGCGGAAGGAACGAGCTCGATCGCCGCGCGCCTCGTCTCGCTGCCTGTCCCGGGCGAACTTGAAAAGGTTCTGCGCAAGTTGAGCGAGCGCCCGCCCGTCCCTGTCACTCCGTAACGCAAAGGAGACTGCAACATGGCAATCGGCCAGGAATTGCTGAACGTCCCGATGGGCGACATGATTCGCCAGATGGCGTTCGCCATTGCGGAGGGCCAGGTTCAGCTCGACGCAAGCTCGATCGAAGTCGCCGAGATGATGGGCGGCCTCAAGGTGGTTCAGGACGAGAACGGCAAGCAGTCGTTCGACGACAGCCGGATCTTCTTCGGCTACGAGCTGATGACGGTGAAGGAGGCGCAAGCCTATATCGCCGCGGACGAAGCGATGACCGGCGGTGACAAGACGGCGCTGAACGAGCTGGTCTCCGCCCAGACGCCGACGACCGGCACCCCGGAGGAAAAGGCCGCAGCGCTGATCCGGGTGCCGACGCGGCTGTCGATGCTCGAACTGGGCTTCTCGCCCACCTTCTATCAGTTCGTCGACACGATCATCGAGGTGAAGATCGCGATCAAGATTACCCGCGAATACCAGTCGACCAGGTCGCAATCGTCCAAGGATACGCGCACCCGCAATTTCAGTTCGGGAGGGGGGGTCTTCCGGGCGATTTTCGGCGGCGACAGCTCGAACGGCAGCCGGGTTGCGACCAGTCAGGTCGACGCCACCTATTCGAGCAAATACAGCTATTCGGCAGAGGGATCGAGCCTTTTGCGGACTAAGCTGGTGCCGTTGCCTCCGCCGGCTATCCTTGAGGAACGCATCCGCCGCACCCTCGACGAAGATATCGAGCGCCGTCGCAAGAAGCTCGATCTCCAGCTCAATCCGCCGAAATAGGGAGCGTCGCAATGACTGTCGGTACCGAACTGCTCGCCGTTCCGTTCCCCCAGATGATTCAGCGCCTCGGGGTCGGCGTGGCCGAGGCGCAGTTGCAAATGGACCTCGTAAGCCTTCGTATCGCCCGGCTGATGGCAGGCTATGACGAGGACGAGGACGACCAGAAGGACGGCGATGGTGTGAAGTCGCCGCGCTATCTCGTAAAATTCGGCGACGGCCAGAGCTACAGCCTGCTGGAGCTTGGGTTCACGCCGACCTTCTACCAGTTCGTCGACACGGTCATTGAACTGAAGATGTCGATCTCGATGTCGAGCGAGACCAAGAGCGAGTTCAAAAAGTCCACGCTCAGCGCGAAGGCAAGCGGCTATGCTGTCCCGTTTGCGGCCGGCGGATCGGTATCCTCGACGTCGGTCAGCGCGAGTTTCGCCGCGAAGTACCAATATAGCGCGGAAGGATCGAGCTTGATGCGCACCAAGCTGGTGCCGGTTCCGCCGCCCGCGGTGCTCGAGGCCCGGATCCGCGCCCTGCTCGCGGCGCGGACGCCGCCGGCGCCATGACGCTATCGGCACCTTGGCGCGACGCGCTGAAACGTGCGGGCGCTGCCTCACGGGCCGGCGCGGCGGCGTTGCAGCCACAGCCTGCCTCCGCGATCGCCCCCAATGCCGCCTCGATCGATCCGACGACGGTATCGCCGCACCTTGCCGCGCTCCTCAAGGAGCGCGAACAGCTGCAAGCGAAGATGGCCGCGCTGACCGGCGCGGTCGACGGCGTTGGCACGTCCGATCCGCGTTATGCCGTTGCAGGAATGGCGGAAAGGCGGGCGGATTTCCAGCGCTGGGCCGACGCGCGCGACGCACGTCGCAGCCTGGTGAAACGCGACATCGGGCGCCCGCGACCGGCGGGGGCACAACCCGACGCGGACAAGCCGGCAGGGATCGATTCGGTCGCCGGGCGAATGATGGCGCCCAGAGCGAAGGCCCTGCACGTGGCGCCGGCGCTGCGGCCCACACCGGGAGAAACGGCAGGCGGTGGCGGAACGCCGCTCGACGCGCAGGCCTTTGCCGAAGCGCGCGACGCCGCGCGCGCGCTCTTCGCACCGCCCGGGGAAACGTCGCGCCCGAGCAACGATCGTAGCGGGCTGCTCGATCGTGCGATCGACCGCTGGGCTGAAATGCGCGACAAGTCGCGGATGGCGGAGACCGCGCTGGGCAAGGCGCGGCGGGCAATTCCCGACGATTGGCAGCGCCGCGCCAAGGCGGCGATTCCGGCGCTGTCCGAGCCGAAGGGCTATGCCGAGCGCACACGGGAATTGTTAACGGTAGCCGTCGGGTCGATCGATCAACTCACCGAACTGGCGGACAAGATGCGCGACGTTCGCGAGTTGAAGGCTGCGGACGAAGCGCATGACGACGCGCGGCGCGAACGCGCGCTCGCCAAGCTCCAAGCCAAACGACGGGAAGAGGTCTGATGCCTGCGGACAGCCGGTTCGTCGGTAATTCGATCGAGGAATTGCTCGTTGCGCTGGCAGAAGGGCTGCGCGAGGCGCAGAGCGCGCTCGACAGCGGCCAGCAAGTCGATGCGAGCGGACGTCCCGTCGCCGGCTATCACTTGCCGTTCCTCGATTTCACGATCAACGTGAATATGTCGACCCAGACCGATAGCGGTGGCAGACCCATCGCATTGATGTTCCAGGCCGCACCGCCGCAGAGTTCCACGACGACGGCAATCCAGAGCAACATCACCGGCCGTCTGGTCGCGATACCGCCAGGCAATGGATTGCCGGTACCCAACATCGTGGTGACAACAGGCGTCAATATCGGTGGTGAGGCCGCAATCACGGTAAAGGCAACGAATTCCGCCGGGGAATTGCTGGTCAATCAGGCCATCGAGATCAATATCGACGATGCTGCCTCTGCGCACCTGTCCGCCGGCAGGGGGCGCGATGATTTCAGCCGCGCAGCCGGGACGCGGTTGAAGGACGGCCTGTTGTCCACCGGGCCGGACGGGATCGCGACCACGCGGCTGATCATCGGCAAGGATCAGAGGCCGGGGATCGTGGCGCTCGTTGCCAATATCGGACCATACACCGCGCGCGGTGCTGTGCCGCTGGAGATGCTGGGATGACCGCGATCAGCTGGTTTGCCCGTATCGTCACGTCCGACGGCAATCCGCTCATCGGCCAGATTGTGCAGTTGCAATTGTTCGACATGAAGTCCGGCTGGCGCAGCATCGCCGACGCAACGACTGCGAGCGACGGGAGCGTCAAGGGCCGTGCCGACGACGGGATGGCGGACGCGAAGCTCGCGCCGATGCTTCGCTTGGTCGACGTGGAGGCGGCGTCGGCAGTGCTCGGCGGCGTCCCGCAGCTGACGGCGTCGGCAAACGAGGGCACGCTGACCGCCGACTTCGGCGAGATCGTGCGCATCGAACAGCAGGCGCATTTCCAACTTGGCCGTGTCGCGCCGAAACGCCTAGGTCGTGACACCGCGACGATCGGCGGCGTTGCGATCCCCGCCGCGGCGCGCGTCGCCGTCGGTGCAAGGCTTGCCGGCGTCGACGGCGATACGGTCGGGGCGGCAACGGCAGCGACTGCCGCGACGAGGATCGACGCCGACGCCCTAGTGACCCGCGCCACCGTCGCCGAGCGGCTGGCGACCGAGCGCGAGCGCGATCTGGCGGCACTCCGGGGCGAGCGCGACGATGTCATCGCGCGCCTGGCGGACTCAGAAAACCAGCTGGCGGCGCTGCGCGCCGCGGCGGCCGCCGGCGCGGCCGGCAAATCGACTGATACGATCGGCCTCGCCAGCAGCGTGATCAGCATCGGCGATTTTGCCACACAGGTGGGTCGCGAAATCGACGGCGCGCAGATTGCCCTGCGCACCCGCGGATTCTCGCTGGGGACGATTTCCGTGAACGCCCGCGCGTTAGTCGATCAGGGTGGCAAGGGGATCACGTTCCCCGGGCAAGAAGATTTGAAGACCGTCGGTGGCGGGCTCACGGATATTGGACTCCAGTTCAATCCCAGCCCGGTTACCGAGACGAGCGGCGTCCAGATTCCCGATATTCGCCAATTGACCGAGAGCGCGGCGCGTCGGGTGCTGGCGTCGGTCGGCCTGGCCCTCGACGCCCATCACGGACCGCCGCAGATCAACCCCGATTGTGCCGAGGGCCAGGCGATGCTGCAGGCGCCCAAGGCTGGTGATTCGGCTGCGCGGGGATCGACGGTGATGGCGATCTTCGCGCGCAGCACGACGTGAGACGGATGGAGACGTCGGGATGAATGACACGTTGAGAGAGGTATTCAGCGACGGCTTTGCCGCGCCGCTCGGCGAAGTGATTGCAGCCGTCGGGCGGGGCGTGGCCGATGCGCAGGCCGCGCTCGACCGTGCCTCGCTGGAGGCGACGCTGGAAGTCTATCACGACGAAGGAACGGCCGCGGCCACGCTGCTGCGCGACATCGGCTATCGCCCGACCTTCTACGTACTTCCCGAAACGACGTGCGAAGTGCAGGTGTCGATGCGGGTGGGGGGCAGCAATGGCGTCGACGGTGCCGCCAACGCGGCGCCGGGCTCTCCCGCCTCGATGCGATCGCGTCCCTACGTCACCCCGGTCGATGCCGGTTTTGCCAACCGCTTCGGCTATCAGGCGTCGGCGAGCGCCAAGCTGACCTTCAAGATCGTGCCCGTGCCACCGCCATCTGCACTCGACGACAATCGACCGGTGCCCGATCTGATCGGCAGGACCGGGGGCGATGCCGACGCAGCACTGGCCAGTCTGGGACTGTTCGCTGCCTTCCGGGCGGCAGGCGACAAGCCGGTCGCCCGGGAGGAGGCACTGAAGATGAACGTTAGGGCGCAGGATTCGCCTCCGCTGGCGCTGATCGCGATCGGGGGGACGGTCACGCTGACGGTGGCGTAGCGTGCGTTCGGCACCGAACCGGAAGCGGCGGGAAATCGCCAAACGGGTCCTTAGTCTATGCCGGGCCCAAATACTTCGGGAAGTGGTCATGTGGTGGCGCGAACCGCACGAACCAGCGATTCAAGAAGGTCGATTAGCACCGCGATCAGCATGCCGCTGAACACAGCGCGAGACGTGATCACCGAGTCGGAGCTTGCACCCATCGTCGTGATGCTTTGGCGGTCGAACGCCAGACAGGCGATAATGCCGCCGAGTGCCGCACCGGCCAATCCGATCAGCAGTGCTTCGCCCAACAGTGCAATGAGGACCGATGACCAGAAGAAGCCTATGGCACCGGTGTTCGACAGGGCTGGTTTGCGCCAGCCGAAGGGCGCGTTTCAGCAATAGCCGTCGCTTACATCAAAGACGCTGAGTGCCTGATCTGGTCGGAAACGGCGGAAGCGCACAGGGCAGAGGCGCTAGTCTAGGGTCGGGACTCGTTGATAATCGCCAGAGTATGACGTCGGCAGGCGGGTGATGGCGGAAAAGAAGGCGGTAGGGCAGCGATCGTAGCGGGTTGCGACGCGGCGCCAGCCCCTGAGGCGACCGAACATGATCTCGATGCGGCTTCTTCGCCGATAGCGCCGCTTGTCGTATCTGATCGACTCGTTGCGGGATCGCTGGCCCGGGATGCAGGGCTGAATGCCTTTGGCTTGCAGAGCATCCCTGAACCTTTCGGCGTCGTAGCCGCGGTCGCCGAGCAGCCACTGCGCCTTGGGCATGTCGTCGAGCAGCGCTGCCACTCCGGTGTAGTCGCTGACCTGGCCGGCAGTCATGAAAAAGTTCAGGGCTGGCCGTTCGCGTCGGCAACGGCGTGGAGCTTGGTGTTCATGCCGCCCTTGGTGCGCCCGATCAGGCGACCGAGACCCCCCTTTTTACCCGCAGGCTTGAGGCCGTGCGGTGCGCATTCAGGTAAGTCGCGTCGATCATGACCGTCGTCGGGCTGATCCCATAGCGACCGGCGAGCACCCTTACGCTCTCTTCACTCCGCTGTATCGCTCGACGCACTGCCTCCGTCGTTCGGGTAGAACCTGGCCCATAGCTCCTCCCGCTCTGCATGCTGGTCAATCGTACCACCACGCTGTGGGATCAACACCTCGTAAAGATGCGGCGCCGTGTCCGGCACGGCTCCGCCCACAGCATATCGATCCGCTATCCCGTGATCTCCTTCGCGATCTGTCGTACCGTTTCCTTGATCACTCCGCCGCGCCCGGCATCCCCCTTGAGCATCGACGACAGGAAACCCTTGGCTTGGGCAAGGGTTAGGTGGGGCGGGAAGGGGGCGATGTCGGGATCGGTCTTCACCTCCAGCACCATCGGCCGATCGGCGCGCAGCGCTGCGTCCCAGGCATCGCCCAGCGCTTCCGGCGTGTCGACATGGATGCCGTGCAGCCCGATCAACTCGGCAAAGCGGGCATAGGGCACGTCGGGGATGTCCTGCGTGGTCGGGAAGCGCGGATTGCCCTCCATCACCCGCTGCTCCCAGGTGACTTCGTTGAGATCCTGGTTGTTGAACACGCAGACGATGAAGCGCGGATCGGCCCAGCGCTGCCAATATTTGGCGACGGTGATCAGCTCGGCCATGTTGTTCATCTGCATCGCGCCGTCGCCGACCAGCGCCACCACCGGCCGATCGGGATGGGCGAACTTGGCGCCGATCGCATAGGGCACCGCCGCCCCCATCGAGGCAAGCCCGCCCGAGAGCGAGGCGCGCTGCCCCGCCTTCACACGATAGTCGCGGGCATACCAGTTGGCGCAGGAGCCGGAATCCGAGGTGACGATAGCGTTGGCCGGCAGCCGCGGCGACATTTCCCAGACGACCCGCTGCGGGTTGACCGGGTTCGCCTCGGCCATCGCCCGCGCCTCGATCGTCTTCCACCATTTGGTGACTTCATGGACGATCCCCTCCTGCCAGCTGCGATCCTCCTTGCGCTTGAGGAGGGGCAGCAGCGCGTTGAGCGTCTCGGCCGCGCCGCCGTGCAGGTTGCATTCGACGGGGTACCGCAGACCGAGCATCGCCGGATCGATGTCGATCTGTACCGCGCGGGCCTGGCCTTCCTTGGGCAGGAACTCGGCCCAGGGGAAACCGGTGCCGATCATCAGCAGCGTGTCGCAGCCCGCCATCATGTCCGAAGACGGCTTGGTGCCGAGCAGGCCGATCGCGCCGGTGACGAAGGGCAGGTCGTCGGCCAGCACGTCCTTGCCGAGCAACGCCTTGGCCACGCCCGCGCCGAGCCGCTCGGCGATCTCGATCACCTGCACCTCAGCGCCGCGCGCGCCCGCGCCGATCAGGATCGCGACCCTCTGGCCGGAATCGAGGATTTCCGCCGCCTGCGCCAGTGCACTCGCCGGCGGAACCACCTGCGGGTGGACATAGCCGGGGCCCGATCGCGTGAAGCCGTGCTGGAGCGGCGGGTCCTGATTGGGCTCGTCCTGCACGTCCTTGGGCAGGATGATCGCGGTCACGTCGCGGTTGGCGATGGCAATGCGGATCGCGCGATCGGTCACGTGGCGGAGTTGGGCCGGCGCGGAGACCTCCTGCACATAGCCGCATACGTCGGCGAACAGCCGATCGAGGTTCAGCTCCTGCTGGTAATTGGCGCCGCGGATCGTGGTCTCGGCCTGGCCGGCGATGGCGAGCAACGGGACATGGTCGAGCTTGGCATCGTACATGCCGGTAATGAGATGCGTCGCGCCGGGTCCGCCGGTGGAGAGGCAGACGCCCAGCTCGCCGGTGAACTTGGCGTGCGCGGCGGCCATGAAGGCGGCCATTTCCTCGTGGCGGACCTGGATGAACTCGATGCCCTCGGCCTCCGCCCGCTGCAGCGCGCCGAGCACGCCGTTGATGCCGTCGCCCGAATAGCCATAGATCCGCGTCACGCCCCAGGCCTTGAGCCGCGCCACGAAAAAGTCGCTCGTCTGTTTCGCCATCTGCCGTCTCCTGAAGTCATTGGGGTAACCGACGGGGAAGGGGATGGTTCAGGGTTCGCATCCCCGCCACTGCAGTCGCGCTTGAAGTGAGACGGTGCCAGCGCACCTGAAACCATCGTCATTCCCGCCAAGGCGGGAATCCATTCGCCTGTGCGTCCGGGGAAAGAACTGTGGCACCAGCGCCAATGGATCCCCGCCTCCGCAGGGATGACGGTGCATTTCTGTCTGACGCGACGGCGCTTTCTGGGAGGGGGGATCGGGATGGTCCCGCCGTCAGGGTTGCAGGGGCGGGGCAAAGCCGGGTACCTGCTTGCCCATCTATCCCTTTGAGATTCCATATGTCGCCCAGCCAGCGCAGCCGAAAGCCCTCGCGTCCCCTCTATGCGGCCCTCGCCGCCCTGCTGGTGCTGCCGTTCGGCGCCGACGCGGTCCTGCCGCTCGGCACGGCGACCTGGGCGGGCTATATCCTGCCGACGGTGATCGCCTACACGGCCGGGCGACCGGTGGTGCCGCTGATCGTCGCGGCACTGGCGACCTTGCTCAACTTCGCCGGGTTCACGCTGGCGCCGCCGGGCGTCGATCCGCAGGTGGTGCTGGTCAACCGCATCCTGGGCTCGGCGATCCTCTGGATACTGGCGGGCATCGGCTTCGCCTTCGTGCGCAACCGGCTGGCGATCCGGCGCGAGGAATGGCTGCAATCGGGGCAGGTCGGCCTCGCCAAGGCCGTCGCCGGCGAGCTGCCGCTCGACGAGCTCGCCACCGCCGCGCTGCGCTTCCTCGCCGACTATAGCGGTGCGCAGGCGGGCGCCATCTTCGTGCGCGACCCCAGCGGCGCGGGCTTCCGCCGCCGCGGTACCTACGCCGTGCCGGCCGACGCACCGCTGCCCGAATGGGTGAAGTCGGGCGAGGGGCTGCTGGGCCAGGCGATCGCCGATCGCCGCCAGTTCGTGCTGGAGCAGGTACCGGAGGGCTATCTCTATTACGGATCGGGCCTCGGCCAGGCGCAGCCGCGCACGCTGGTAATCGGTGTCACCGAGGCGGACGGCGAGATCAACGGCGTGCTCGAACTCGGCTTCCCCGGCGCGGTCGACCCGCAGGTGCAGGCGCTGCTGGAGC
This sequence comes from Sphingomonas sp. ABOLE, assembly GCF_003950455.1. Lineage (NCBI taxonomy): Bacteria > Pseudomonadati > Pseudomonadota > Alphaproteobacteria > Sphingomonadales > Sphingomonadaceae > Sphingomonas > Sphingomonas sp. ABOLE. The sequence continues at coordinate 42,376 of NZ_QQWY01000015.1, read as the reverse complement.
GGATCGGCGGCCAGCTGGGCGTCTCGATCCGTTCGGGCAAGTACCGCGCCCGGCTGCGCGCGCTGCTCGAAGAGACGCAGAAGCAGGCCGAGGAGCTGCAGGTGCAGAGCGAGGAGCTGCGCACCAACAATGACGAGCTGGAGACCCAGAGCCGTCAGCTGCAGGACACCGCCGCCCGGCTGGAGGCACAGCAGTCCGCACTCGAGCAGAGCAATGCCGAGCTGGAGGCGCAGACCCGCGCGCTGGAATTGCAGCGCGATGAACTTGCCCGCGCCCAGGGCGCGCTGGAGCAGCAGGCTGCCGACCTGGAGCAGGCCAGCCGCTACAAGTCCGAATTCCTCGCCAATATGAGCCATGAGCTGCGCACCCCGCTCAACTCGCTGCTTATCATGGCGCGGCTGCTGGCGGAGAACCGTGCGGGCAATCTCAGCGCGGACCAGGTCCGCCACGCCGAGACGATTGAGACCTCGGGCAACGACCTGCTGACGCTGATCAACGACATCCTCGACATCTCGAAGATCGAGGCGGGCAAGCTGGAACTGCAGCCCCGCCGCGTCCGCATCGCGCCGGTGCTCGACAAGCTCAAGGCGGTATTCGGGGCTTCCGCCACCGCGAAGGGGCTGGAGTTCCGCATCGAGCAGGCGGCGGGCGCGCCGGGCGAGATCGAGACCGATCCGCAGCGGCTGGAGCAGGTGCTCAAGAACTTCCTGTCCAACGCGATCAAGTTCACGGACAAGGGCGAGGTGTCGCTCGGTGTCTCGCGGCGGCCCGATGGGCGGATCGCGTTCACGGTGCGCGACACCGGTGTCGGCATTCCCTCCGAGCAGCAGCAGGTGATCTTCGAGGCGTTCCGCCAGGCCGATGGCACCGTGAGCCGCAAATATGGCGGCACCGGGCTCGGCCTGTCGATCTCGCGCGAGCTGGCACGGCTGCTCGGCGGCGAGGTGGCGGTGGAGAGCATGCCGGGCGAGGGCAGCGCCTTCGCGCTGATCCTGCCCGAGGCCTATGATCCCGCGCTGGTCCAGGCAGCGGCCCCGCTGCCGAGCCCCAGTCCGGCGCCGGTCAAGCCACAGCCCTCCAATCCCAAGCCGGGCCGCCGCCGCAGCGCCGAGCCCTGCGAGGACGATCGCGAGAAACTGTCGGGCGATTCCCGCGTGATCCTGATCGTCGAGGACGATCCCGTGTTCGCGCGCATCCTGTGCGACATCGCGCACGACCTCGGTTTTCAGTGCCTGATCGCCGGCACCGCCGACGAGGGCGCGCTGCTCGCCCGCCAATATGTGCCCAACGCGGTGATCCTCGACATGAACCTGCCGGACCATACCGGCCTGTCGGTGCTCGACCGGATCAAGCGCGACGTGCGCACCCGGCATATCCCGGTGCACGTCGTCTCGGTCGACGACGACAGCCAGGCGGCGCTGTCGAGCGGCGCGGTCGGCTATCTGTTCAAGCCGGTGAAGCGCGAGCAGCTGGTCGACATGCTGGAGGGCCTCGAGGCCAGGATGTCGCAGCGCATGCGCCGCGTGCTGGTGGTGGAGGACGACGCGCAGCAGGCGGAAAGCGTCAAGGCGCTGCTCGCCTCGCGCGAGGTGGAGACGGTCCAGGCCCATTCGGCCGCCCAGACCTTCGAACGCCTTGGCCAGGAGACGTTCGACTGCATGGTGCTCGATCTCAACCTGCCCGACGCCTCGGGCCTCGACCTGCTCGACCGGCTGAGCGAGGACGACAGTGTGGGGTTCCCGCCGGTGATCGTCTATACCGGCCGTGACCTCAGCCAGGACGAAGAGCTGCGGCTCCGCAAATATTCCAAGTCGATCATCGTCAAGGGCGCCAAGTCGCCCGAGCGGCTGCTCGACGAGGTGACCTTGTTCCTCCACCAGGTCGTCTCGGAGCTGCCCGAGCCGCAGCAGGCGCTGATCGCCAAGGCGCTGGGCCGCGACGCGGCGCTCGAAGGCCGCTCGATCCTGGTCGTCGAGGACGACATCCGGAACGTTTATGCGCTCACGAGCATTTTCGAGCCCCATGGAGTCAAGGTTCGCATCGCCCGCAACGGCCGCGAGGCGCTGCATGCGCTGGACGAATCCGCGCGCCATCTCACCGATCGGGTCGATCTCGTGCTGATGGACGTGATGATGCCGGAGATGGACGGCCTCACCGCCACGCGCGAGATCCGCAAGCAGCCCTGGGGCAAGACGCTGCCGATCCTGATGCTCACGGCCAAGGCGATGGCGCGCGACCAGCAGGAATGCCTCGACGCCGGCGCCAACGACTATCTCGCCAAGCCGCTCGACATCGACAAGCTGCTCAGCCTGGTGCGGGTGTGGATGCCGCGGTGATCGATGACCTCGTTCCGGCGCATGCGGAGATCGAGCTGGACCTGCTGCTCGAGGCGATCTGGCGGCAGTATCACTACGACTTTCGCGGCTATTCGCGCAGCTCGCTGCACAAGCGGATGGAGCGGGCGTGCCAGCGCTTCGGCTGCGAGGGGGTCTCGCAGCTCCAGCATCGGCTGCTGCGCGAGCCGGCGGTGTTCGCCGAGCTGATGGGCTTCCTCACCATCCAGGTGAGCGAGATGTTTCGCGATCCCGGCTATTTCCGCGCGCTGCGCGAGAAGGTGGTGCCGCATCTGCGCACTTGGCCCTCGCTCAAGGTATGGATCGCGGGCTGCGCCAATGGCGAGGAATTCTACTCGCTCGCCATCCTCTTCCGCGAGGAGGGCCTGGAGGACCGGACGATCTTCTATTGTACCGATATCAGCCCGGCGGCGCTGGCCAAGGCCGAGGCGGGCATTTTCGATCTGGGGCGGATTCCGCAATTTACCGAGAATCACCGGCACTCCGGCGGCCATAGTTCGCTTTCCGATTACTATATGGCGGCCTATGGTGGCGCGGTGTTCGACAAGAGCCTCCGTGCCCGCGCCGTCTTCGCGGAACACAGCCTCGCCACCGACCAGGTGTTTGCCGAGGTGCATCTCGTGTCGAGCCGCAACGTGCTGATCTATTTCGATCGCGAGCTGCAGGATCGTGCGCTGGGGCTGTTCGGGGACTCGCTGGTGCGCGGCGGATTCCTCGGGCTCGGCGCGCGCGAGACGCTGCGTTTCTCGCGCCATACCGACGCCTTCGCCGATTTCGATGCGGGCGAGCGCCTCTACCGGCGCACCAATGCCGGCCTGCGGACGATCGCCGATGCGTGATCCGGTGAAGGTCCTTGCCGTCGACGACGTGCCCGAAAACCTGATCGCGCTGGAGGCATTGCTCGCGCAGGACGGTCTGGAACTGCTCACCGCCGCCTCGGGCATGGAAGCGCTGGAGCTGCTGCTGGTGCACGATGTCGCGCTGGCGCTGCTCGACGTGCAGATGCCGGGGATGGACGGGTTCGAGCTCGCCGAACTGATGCGCGGCACCGAGCGCACCCGCCGCGTGCCGATCATCTTCCTCACCGCGGTCGCCACCGACGAGCGCCGCCGTTTCCGCGGCTACGAAACCGGGGCGGTGGACTATCTGCTCAAGCCGGTCGATCCGCAGATCGTCCGCAACAAGGTCGAGATCTTCGTGGAGCTGGCGGCGCAGCGACAGGAGATCGCCCGCCAGCGGGACCGCCATGCCGCCGCACTCGCCCGGCTGAAGGCACACCGGGACAATTCCCCGCTCGCCATCGTCGAGTTCGATGCCGAGCAGCGGATCATCGCCTGGTCGGCGGGAGCCGAGCGGATGTTCGGCTGGCGGGTGGTGGAAGTCTCCGGCTTGCGCCCGTCCGAGCTCGAATGGCTCGATGCCGAGCATGCCGCGCGGTTCGATGCGATGATCCGCGGGATGATCGCCGGCGAGCATGTCCGCGACATGCGGCCCTTGTGCATGCGGACGGCTGTAGGCGTGATGCTCGACTGCGAAGTCTATGGGTCGGCGCTGTTGGGGCCGGATGGGTCCTTGCTGTCGGTAAACACCCAGATTCTAGATGTCACCGATCGGGTACGTGCCGAGGAGACGCAGCGGCTGCTGATCGGCGAGCTCAACCACCGAGTAAAGAACACGCTCGCCTCGGTGCAGGCGATCGCCACGCAGACGCTGCGCCATTCCTCCGGCCCCTCGGACTTCGCCCCGACCTTCATCGGGCGGATCCATTCGCTGGCGCGCGCGCATTCGCTGCTCAGCAGCAGCACCTGGCAGGGCGCGAGCCTGCAGGAGCTAATCGAAGGCCAGCTGCAGACCGGCACGATCGATCCGGAACGGTTCGACACCGGTGGACCGATGGTTGAACTGGCGCCCGAGCCCGCGTTGCATCTGGCGCTCGTTCTGCATGAACTGGCTACCAACGCGCACAAATATGGCGCGCTGTCGGTGCCCGAGGGACGGGTGGGGCTCCACTGGGGCGTCCGGAACGGGATGCTCGAGCTTGACTGGCAAGAAAGCGGTGGACCGGCCGCGACACCGCCCACACGGCGCGGCTTCGGCACCGCGCTGATAGAGCGCAGCCTGAAAGCCGAGGGCGGTAGTGCCGTGCCGAGCTATGGCGAGGGAGGCGTCGCCTGGAAGCTCTCGATCCCCTATGCCAGCGCGGTTCGGCTTCGCGAGGAGCCGCGCGCGGCGCGCAAGGCGATCCCGGTGTTGCCGGCAGGCGGCGGCGCGGCGCTGGTCGGCAAGCGGGTGCTGATCGTCGAGGACGAGCCGCTGGTCGCGCTCGAACTCGCGACGATTCTGGGCGATGCCGGCATGGTGGTGGCGGGTGTCGTCGCCACTTCGGCCGATGCGATGGCGGCGATCACCAAGACGCCCGTCGATGCCGTGCTGCTCGACGGCAACCTCCAGGGCGCGCTGGTCGACGATGTGGCGGCGGCGCTGGTCGCGCGCGACATCCCGTTCCTGTTCGTCAGCGGCTACGGCCGCGATCACCTGCCGATCGGGCTAGACTCGGTCACCGTGATCGAGAAGCCGTTCGATGCCCGCACGATCGCCGCGGCGCTCCACCAGTTGCTGGTGCGCACGCCCGTGCGCGACTCAGCCTAGGCCGAATCACGAACGATCAGTTCGGGCAGCATCGCCACCGAGCCGACATTCTGCCCGGCGATTCGTGCCAGCAGCAGCTCCACGAGAAGATTCGCGCCATAGACGACGTCCTGGCGGATCGTGGTGAGCGCGGGCGTGGTGTAGCCGGCGAGAAGGATGTCGTCATAGCCGATGACCGCAACGTCCTCCGGTACGCGCAAGCCGCGCTCGGCCAGTGCGCGCATCGCGCTCATAGCGATCACGTCGGAGGCGGCGAGGATGCCGTCCGGCGCCGGATTGGCAGCGAGATAGGCGGCCATCTCGCGATAGGCGTCTTCCATCGTGAGATGGATCGGCACCACGGTGTCGGTCACCCCAGCGGCTTCGGCGACGGCACTGTGGAAGCCCTTGTACCGATCGGAAAATTCGGGCGCTCCGGCATTGCCGAGAAAGGCGAGGCATTTGCACCCGCGCGTGATCAGGTGGCGCGCGGCAAGTTCCCCACCGGTGACATTGTCAGTACCGACCGTGATCTGGTTCGAGCCCAGTCGCGCGGCGCCCCACACCACCATGCGCTGATAGCTGCCCGCCACCCGCTCGATCGCCTCCAACTGATCCGACTGACCGATCAGGATGATGCCGTCGACGCGGCCGGAGGCAATGATGTCGTCGAGCCAGCGCGGCCCCTGCGGCACCACGCGCGACAGGAACAGGTCGTAGCCGCGCTTGGTCAGCGCATCCGCAAGTCCGCCCAGCAGCCCCATGAAGAACGGATCGGACAGCGCCTGATCGACTTCGTGGCCCAGCGGTACCACTACGCCGATCGCGCCGGTACGCTGCTTGCGCAGCGCACTGGCGGTCTGGTTGAGGCGAAAGCCGTGTTCTTGGGCGAGCGCAACGATGCGCTCGCGGGTACCTCGCGCGACTCTAGGATGATTGGAAAGCGCCCTTGAGGCAGTCGAAACCGACACGCCTGCGATTTTCGCCAGCTCGACCAAGCCCACTGACTTCAACTGTCCCGCCCCCCAACGCGTTGTTCTGTCAGCGCTGACAGTATCGCGTCCTAATCGATTTGGGAAACCTTAACATTGGTATAGGGCGGTTCGGACCAACCATCGCTGCCATTTTCGATCCTTCCGGCGAGCCGACGACGGTAACCGGGGACAGCCGGATCGGTGAGGACAAGGTCGTACCAGCCACCGGTAACCGTTAGCGCTACCTTGGTTTCTTCTGATACGATCGGCTTGAGCTGGGGGTGGCGGGGCCATTCCGAAATGATCCCAGCGGGCGCCTCGATCCGCAGCGAGGGGGCGGTGCCGCGGCGCTGCTGCCAGCGCACCGCACCGGCATGGGCAGGCCCTTGGCCGGCGAAATGGCGATGAAAACCGTTCGGACCGAGCAGCCAGAGATCGTAGCGGCCTTCCGAGTCGAGCGGCCATTCGGCTTCGATCGCGCCACCCTGCTTGAGCGTGTAGCGGCGCGGCACCGCATCTAGCTGGAGCCGATCATAGACATGCACCACCGCCGGCACGCCAGTGCATTCGAAGCGCAGCACGATCTTGCTCGAATCGAGCCCGGCTTCGCTCACCTCCAGCGCATAGGGCAGGGCGCGCGCGCGGCGGATGCCCGGCTCCTGCGCGGGTGCCTGGCCGGCGGCGACCGGCGCGCTGGGCTCCGGCTGGCTGCGAAGCGCGGCGGCGCGGGTGGCGAGGTCGCGTGGATCGGGCAGCACCGGCCCGATCTTGCGGTTGGGGCTGCGGAAGTCGAACGCGCTGGTCAGGTCGCCGCAGACCGCCCGTCTCCACGCGGAGATATTGGGCTCCTGCACCCCGAACCGCGCCTCCAGGAAACGGATTACCGAGGTGTGGTCAAAGACTTGCGAGTTCACCCAGCCGCCGCGGCTCCAGGGCGAGACGACATAGCAGGGCACGCGCGGGCCGAGGCCATAGGGCCGTCCGATCAGCTCGGGCCGCTCGGATTTCTCGTCGGCGACGCTGGGGATCTGGTGATAGTCGTTGGACGTGTCGACCTGCGAGGCGCCGAGGAAGCCGCCGACCACCGCCGGATCGCGCGACGGCGGCCCGGGCGGCGGGACATGGTCGAAAAAGCCGTCATTCTCGTCGAAATTGACGATCAGCACGGTGCGTGCCCACACCTCCGGATTGGCGGTCAGCGCGTCGATCACCGCGGCGGTATAGGCCGCGCCCTGGGCCGGGCTGGAGGGGGCGGGGTGCTCGCTGCCCTTGGCGTCGGCGATGATCCACGAGACCTGGGGCAGCTTGTTCGCCAGCACGTCGGCGCGGAGCTGGTCGAGCCCGTGGGTGGTCAGCGCGCGATCGTAGAGCGGCGAGCCCGGCTGCGCCTCGCGATAGGCGGCGAAACCGACCAGGGGGTTGTCGGTGAAATTGTCCGCCATGTCCTGGTAGATGCGCCAGTCGATCCCGGCCGCCTGGAGCCGCTCCGGATAGGTGGTCCAGCGATAGGAGTCGGGGTGGCCGCCCTTGGTCGCGAGCTCGTCGTGCGAATTGCCGATCGACGGGCCGCCCATCATCCCGCTGGGATCGTTGGTGCCGGTCCACAGGAACAGGCGGTTGGTGTTGGTGCCGGTATGGACCGCGCAGTGATAGGCGTCGCAAATCGTGAAGCTCTCGGCGAGGGCGAACTGGAACTCCAGGTCCTCGCGGGTGAAATAGCCCATCGCGCGATCGGTCTTGGCGGCGGCCCAGCGCTGCATCCGGCCCTGATCCCAGGCGGCCTGCGCATCGGGCCAGCTGTGCGGCGTGCTCGCCACCCGCATCAGCTCGAAATGCTCCTTGGTGGAGAGATGGAAGGGCGCGACCAGCCGGCCGTCGGCGGCTTCCTGGGCGAACACGCTGCGGCCGCCCGGCAGCGGCACCGTCAGCGGATCACCAAAGCCACGGACGCCCTTCATCGTGCCGAAATAATGGTCGAAGCTGCGGTTCTCCTGCATCAGGATCACGACATGCGCGACATCGGCGATGGTGCCGCTGCGGACGTCCGCCGGGATCGCCGCCGCCCGTGCGATCGATGCGGGCAGCGCCGATGCCACCGCCGCCTGCGCGCCCGCTGCCAGGAACCGCCGCCGCGTCGTGCCCCCGTTCGTCATCGTGCCCCCAACTCCCATGTCACCAAAACAATACCTGCAGGCGGGTGCAGTAGCGGGATGACGAATTGATGACGGTTTTCAGACAGTCGGCAGGAAAAGATCGTCCATCGCCCGATCGTGCGTGTCGGTCTCATAGCCATGCGCCGCCCGCCAGCCCGCGTCGAAGCAGGTCGAGCCATAGCGGCGGCCATCGTCGCACAGCAGGGTGACGATCGAGCCGGTCTGGCCGGCGGCACGCATCTCGCGGATCAGCGTCGCGCAGGCCCAGATATTGGTGCCGGTCGAGACGCCGCACGGGCGGCCGAGCACGCGACTGATCCGCAGCGCTGCCGCCAGGCTCGCGGCGTCGGGGACGGCGATCATCCGGTCGATCACGTCGGGCAGGAAGGAGGGTTCGAGCTGGAGCCGGCCGATGCCTTCGACGCAGGAGGGCGCGCCGTCGATGGTGGTGACGTTGCGATCGACATAATGGCGGTGGAACACCGAGGCCTCGGGATCGGCGACGCACAGTCGTGTCAACAGGCGGCGATAGCGCAGGTAGCGGCCGATCGTCGCCGAAGTGCCGCCGGTCCCCGCGCCGCAGACGATATGGGTAGGGATGGGATGGGCTTCCTGCGCCATCTGCTCGAAGATCGACTGGGCGATATTGTTGTTGCCGCGCCAGTCGGTTGCGCGCTCGGCATAGGTGAACTGGTCCATGAAATGGCCGCCCAGTTCGGTGGCGAGCCGCTGCGCCTCCGTGCGGACCGAGCGCGGATCGGCGACCTCGTGGCAACGGCCGCCATGGAACTCGATCGCCTCGATCTTCTCGGGCGACGTACCGCGCGGCAGCACCGCGACGAAGGGCAGCCGGATCATCCTGGCGAAATAAGCTTCGGAAACCGCGGTCGACCCGCTCGATGCCTCGACGATGGTCGTCTGCGGCCCGATCCAGCCGTTGCACAGTGCGTAAAGGAACAGCGAGCGGCCCAGCCGGTGCTTGAGGCTGCCGGTCGGGTGACTCGATTCGTCCTTGAGGTACAAGGTGATGCCCGGTGCGCCCGGCAGCTCGACGCGGACCAGATGGGTGTCGGCCGAGCGGTTGAACTCGGCATCGATGGTGCGGACGGCGTCATCCACCCAGGCGCGGTCGCAGCGGGTGGGGCGGGGCAGGGCAGCGTCGGTCATGGCGCCCGCCTTTAGCCCCCCGATTGCGGGTGCGTCGACTCCGGAAGCGCCGCTTGTCCTGCGTTGTCGTGATCTGCGCGAACGCGGCGGGGTGGCGAACGGGTGTAGCGTCGGCGGCCGAGCAACGGAGTGCCGCCCATGCCAAGTCCCGATGATCGCAGTTATTTCCAGCGCCGCGCCCGTGCCGAGCTGGCCATCGCCTCCACCTGCGAGGACAATGCCGCCGCGCTCGCGCATTTCCGGCTGGCCGACGAATATGAGCGGCGGGTGCGCGCCATGGCCGCGCGCATGCCCGTCGCTGCAGCAACGTCGTCCCGCGGGTCCTGATCTAACCCGCGAGCAGCGCCTTGCGGAAGGCCGAAATCGCCGCTTCCGGCATCGGGCGTGCCCGCGCCCCGTTCGTTGCAGCACTCTGGCGGAGACGCACCGTGCCCCCCCGCCATTCGAGGATGCCGTCGCGCCGCATCGCCTGGAGCGTGCGGTTCACATGGACGCTGGTGAGGCCCAGCGCATCGGCCAGCATCTCCTGGGTGAGCGGCATCGGGAAGCTCTCGGGCCCCGCAGCGCCGGCCAGGAGCAGGCGCTCGTGCATTTCGGACAGCCAGTCCTGGATGCGTTCATAGGCGCTCATCCGGCCGAGCCGGGCGATCTGGCGTAGAAGATAGATCTCGTCGAGTGCGGCGCTCGCCGCATAGGCTTCGCGCGGGCCTTCGTCTTCGGGCGCAGGGGCGGAGCACAGCACCGCATCGCAGAGCGCCGTGATCGTGCTGGGGGCTACCGGCTGGAAGGTTCCGGCGTCCTGGATCACGTCGCCTGGCAGGAGGAAGCTGAGGATCTGGCGGCGGCCGTCGCTGAACAACTGCACGCGACCCAGCCAGCCGTCGAGGACGAGCAGCGGCCCCGGCGTTCGCTGCCCCGCCAGGATCAGGTCGCGGGTGGCGCGGATCCGCTGGGGAAACTCCGCCGCCTGCCGGAGCACACGACGCTCGGCATCGCTGAGCGACGCAAGCGAGCCTAACCGGCTGGATGCAAATGCGTCCGCCGCGTGGGGTGGAGTTGTCAGCATGATCCGAAGGCAACGCGCTGGGTGCGTGCGAAGTTCAGAATAAACAGCCTAACAAGGATCAGTACATCAATGCTTGTGCCGGAATCGTGAAGCTGCATTCCGCTCCGCCAGGAAGTAAGCGGAAACTGGAATGGATTCCGGAATAGGAAGCGAAGATGGTCTCGATCAGTTTTCTTCCGAAACCAGAGCGTGGGTGATCTGCCGGGGCCAGGATGGCAACGCCACGCTCCCTCCACGCGACCTCGACGCCCAGCGTAGTGTGCTTCCAGGCTATCTGGAGGGATTGACGCGCGCCGGCGCCACCTAGTGCGCCGAACTTGATCGCGTTGGTGGTGAGTTCGTGGAAGACGAGCGTCAGCAGTCGCGCAGCCGCCGGGCGAAGCAGCACGCCGGGCCCCGTGATGGAAATGCCCGGCGCGCCGCCGAACTGGAACGCCCGCAGCGCGTCGCGCACCAGCAGTTCCAGGTCGGCGCCATCGCTCGTGGCGCCGATCGCCGCGGCGTGCCGCACGGCATCGTTGCGACCGGCCTGGTGCGCGCGCGCATCCTCGGCGAAAGTCTCGGTAGAGGGAAGCTCAGCATGTTGGCCGTTCACCAGCGCGCGCAGCTTGGTCAGAACCGCTTCCGGCGTGCAGGCCGGAGAAAGGGCGATTGCCGGTGCGTCGTCGCTGAGACCGGACTGAACGCCCCCATGGGCAACTGCAGGGCGTGTATTGGGCTGCGTCACCCGGGACCGTTCCTCTCGCCGACGGGATGGTTCGCGCCGGTGCCGCGTCCCGAGGGCGCGCGGCAGGGCGGAATGCGGCATCACATGCGTACGCCGCTAGCTGGCGAAAGGAACTACGGCCTTAAGGGCAGGGTGGATGCACGCTTAACATGGAACCCGTTGCTTTTTATTCGGCCGCGACTTCGAGGGACGTCGTTTGCGGAAGGGGGACGTTCATCGCCTGCGCAAACCAGGTACAGGTGCGCTCCAGCCCCTCGGCAAGCGGGACTCGCGGCTCCCATCCGAGCAGCGCACGCGCACGTGCAATGTCGGGCTTGCGCCGGCGTGGATCGTCCGTCGGGAGCGGATGATACGCAATAGCAACATTGCTGCCCGTGAACACCGCGACCGCCTCGGCTAACGCCTCTACCGTAATTTCATGAGGATTCCCGAGGTTTATTGGCTCCATACCGGTGATATCACTATTCATTAGCAGGCGTAGGCCCCGCACCAGGTCCGAGACATAGCAGAAGCTGCGCGTCTGGCTGCCGTCGCCGTAGAGCGTCAGCGGCTTGCCGGAGAGTGCCTGTACGATCAGGTTCGACACCACTCGACCATCGTCGAAGTGCATGTGCGGGCCATAGGTGTTGAAGATCCGCGCAACGCGGACTTCCGCGCGTCCGCTGCGGCAGAAATCATAGGTCAGCGCCTCGGCGGCGCGCTTGCCTTCGTCGTAGCAGGCGCGCGGGCCGGTGCAGCTTACCCAGCCGCGATAGTCTTCGCGCTGGGGGTGCATCTCGGGATCGCCATAGACCTCGGAGGTGGAAGTGAGCAGAAACCGGGCGCCCGCCTCCGATGCGAGCCGCAGCAGGCGATCGGTACCAACCACATTGGTAAGCATCGTATGCTCGGGATCCACCTGATACTGCGGCGGCGAGGCGGCGCAGGCGAGGTTGTAGATCTGCTTGAAGCGATGCGCGCGTTCCAGGATGGTTGCCGGCAGTTCGTCGACAACGTCGCCGCGGACGAACTCGAAGCCCCGCCGCCCCTCCAGCCCGCGCAGGTTGGACAGGTTCGAGGTCTGGAGATTGTCGAGGCACACCACCTGCTCGCCGCGGTCGAGCAATTCGGCGCAGAGGTGCGAGCCGATGAAGCCGGCACCCCCGGCGACCAGGATCAGCGACTTCTCTGTATCGTTCGTCATCGGGGCATTCCTCTCCCGGCGCGTGCCGTGGGGTCGCGCGCTGGCTTCGTTGAGATGGGCTTCGAGTTCGGCGGCGCGGTGTGCGGCGTCATGGCCTTCGAACAGGCGGCGCCGCGCGGCGGTGCCGATCGCCTCCGCATCGCGGTGGAACGCTGCGATCGCGTCTTCGGTCGTGTCGGCGAGCAGGATCTCGTCGCCGGGGACGAACAGGCTTTCGATGCCTTCCCAGCGGTCCGACAGGATCGGGGTGCCGCAGGCCGCCGCCTCGAACAGCCGCACCGAGGGCGACCAGCCGGCCGCGATCATGTCCGCGCGGGTGACGTTCAGGGTCATCCGCGAGGCGGAATAGAAGCCCGGATGCTCCGCCGGGGGCAGATGCTCGATCCGCTCGACATTGGCCGGCCAGTCGATGCTGTCGGGATATTGCGGGCCCGCGACGGCGAAGCGCCTCTCCGGGCAGCGACGGGCTGGCTCGAGCAGCAGTTTCTCCAGCGTCGGCTGGCGATCGGGGCTGTAGGTGCCGAGATAGGTGAGATCCCAGCGCTTCGGCACGTCGAGCGGGCGATAGGCGTCGGTATCCACCGAGCAGTATAGCGCGCGGGCGGCGGGGCTGCCGAACTCGCGCTCGATCCGGTCGAGCGTCGGGCCGCCGGTGAAGCTGAGATACACGTCATAGCCGGGGACCAGCGCAGGGGTGAGATACTCGAACTCGCCGCGCGCCAGCTTGGCGAGGGTGACCGGCGTGTCGATGTCGTAAAAGGCGGTGACGCCCTTCGCTGTACCTTGTACGAACTGGCCGACTTCCACCCCATCCGGCACATAGGAGCCGACGATCACCGCGTCGGCGTTGGCGATCGCCTCCCGCCAGATGTCTAGATCGGCGAGCGTACGGTAATATTCCAGCCGGCAGAAGTCCGGATCGACGAGGTCGCGGTGTGCGCCGGCGTACCACGGCACCTCGCGCTCCAGGAACAGCACGTCGTGTCCCCGTGCGGTGAACGCACGCAGCAGGGCGCGGAAGGTGGTCGCGTGGCCATTGCCCCAGGAGGAGCCGAGGCTGAGGCCGAGGACGATCAGCTTCATGCGGCTTTCCTTTCGCGGGGCTGGTGCGACTTGAGGATTGCGTCGACCTGCGCGCCGCGGAGGTCGTAGCTGTGTTCGGCGAGCACGCGGGCCTTGGCCGCTTCGCCGATCGCGCGGGCGCGCTCGGGGGTGAGGGTGGCGAGGTGCTCGGCCACGTCCTGCCCGTCGCGGGCGACGAGCACTTCGGCGTCGGGCTTGAGGAACAGTTCGATGCCTTCCCAGGCGTCGGTAATCAGGCAGGCGCCGGCGCCGGCGGCCTCGAACACGCGGGTGGCGGGGGAGAAGCCGATCGCCGCCATCGAATCCCGCGCGACGTTGAGCACCGCCTGCGGCGTGCAGTTGAAGGCGTTGTGGTCCGCGGTGCCGACATGGCCGATCGCGCGGACGTTCGCCGGCACGCCCTTGTCGTGCCAGCCATTACCGCCGAGCAGGAAGCGGCGATCGGGTGCCAGCGAGGCCGCACGGAGGAAGAATTCCTCGATCCGCGCCTCGCGATCGGGCAGCCGGTTGGCGAGCAGCGCGAGATCGGCGCTGAAGCGCGGATCGGCGGGGGCGGGGTGGTGCGTCTCGGGGTCGAGCGCATTGTAGACCGGGATGCACTCCCGGGCACCCATCTCGGTATAGGCGTCGATCACCGGCGGACCGCCGCCATAGGTGAGCACCAGGTCGATCTCCGGCAACATGGCGCGGACCGGATGGGCGGGGTCGCCGCGCATCTCGTCGAGCGTCGCGGCGGCATCGACGTCCCAGAAGATGCGGAGCGCATCCGGGCGGGGCGCGGTGCGCAGTGCCTCGATCAGCTCGCGGTCGAACACGCCGACGCCGCTGGCCTTCACCACCACGTCGGCATGGCGCGCCTCGGCCAGCACGCTGCGCAGGCCTTCCTCGGTGGCGGGATAGACCACCACCTTGGCCCAGGACGGCGGATCGATATCGCGGTGCTGCTGGCGCTCGAAGGCGTCGGGCTCGTAGAAGGTGATGGCGTAGCCGCGCGCGGCCAGCGCCTTGAGGATGCCGCGATAATAGGTCGCGGCGCCGTTCCAGTACGAAGAGAGCAGGCTGGATCCGTAGAATGCGATCTTCATGCGGCGTCCTTGGCAAGTTGAGGGCGGGCCAGGCTGGCGACGATGGCGAGCAGTTCGTCCACCCGGTGCGCGCAGCTATGGCGGGTCCGGATCGTCTTGAGCCCGTGGGCGACCAGCGCGGCGCGGAGATCGGCGTCGTCGCGCAGCGCCTTGAGGAGGCGGGTCATCTCGGCGCCGTCTCGCGCGACCAGATAGTCGGTTCCCGGCCGGAACAGGCCTTCCGCATCGTCCCAGGGAGCGGAGACGAGCGGGATGCCGCAGGCCAGCGCCTCGAACACGCGGATCGTCGGGATGCCGGGCAGGATCGTCGCATAATAGCGCCGGGGCACATGCACGGTGGCGAGATGCCGGGCGAAGATTTCCGGTGCACGGGCATTGGCGGCCCAGCCATGATAGCGTGCGCCGTGGCGGGCGAGCATGGCCTTGGCCTCGTCCGGATAGCGGACGCCGTAGATGTCGAGCGGCAGGTCAGCCTCGGCGGCGGGCTGGAAGAGGAACCGCTCCAGTTCCTCGGTCCGCTCGCCATCGCCCCAGTTGCCGATCCAGACCAGGCCCTCGCGCGCGCCTTCCTGCGCGGGCGGCTGGAAGCGGCGCAGGTCGGCGGCCTCGTGCCAGACCCAGACGCGGTTGCCCCAGCCCCAGCCGCGATAGACTTCGGCCAGCGTCTCCCCGAAGGCGAGCACGCCGTCATAGTCGTTGAGGTCATAGGCCTGCATCGCCGCGGGCTCGCTGACCGCGCGGTGATGGGTGTCGTGAAAGAGCAGGGTGAAATTGCCGCCCATCGCGCGGGCATGGCCGATCCGGGAAACCAGCTTGGGATCATTCCACTCGTGGACAATCACCAGATCGGCGTCGCCGATCATCTCGGCAGGCGTGCACATCGGCGTGTAGCTGTGGGAATGCAGCTCCGGATAGGCGCAGTGATACGGCGCCAGACCTTCCCGACCATGATCGGCGAGCAGGTTCGTGAGGCTCCAGGCGTGTTCGGGCTCCCAGACCTTCACGTCATGGCCGCGGGCGATCAGCTCGCTGAGTACGCCGCGCAGGAAGTGCGCGTTGCCATGGTTCCAGCACGAGGTGAGCGAATGGGTGAAATAGACGATCTTCATGCCGCGACCTTTCCGGCGGGCGCGCGCTCGGAAACGAGCTGGCGGTAGAGGGGGAGCATGGCGTCGGCCATGCGGGCAGGCGTGTAGCGGCGGGCGCGCTCGGCGGCGGCGTCGCCCAGATGGCGGCGCAGCGCGAGATCGCCGATCAACTGCTCGATGGCTGCGTGGTAGGCGGCGGGGTCGCGCGGCGGGACGAAGGTGGCGGCGCCGTCCCAGAGTTCGCGGAATACCGGGATGTCGCCCAGCACCAGCGCGCATCCGGCGGCCGCTGCTTCCAGCACGGCAAGCCCGAAGGGCTCGAAACAGGCGGCGGAGACGAAGATCGGGCGCGCGGCGAGCCGCTTGGCGAGCGCCGCTCTGTCCAACTGGCCGAGCAGATGCAGGTTTTCCAGCTGCACCGTCTCGCCGTGCGGGCCGGTCGCGGCGCCCGCGGCATGGAAGGGGACGGAGAGCTGCCCCGCCACGGCGTCGAGCAGTTCGGCGCCCTTCACCGAATCCCACAGCCGGCCGACGGTCAGCACGCAGTCCTGGGCGGGTTCGTGCTTGGGCGTGACCAGCGGCGCGCGGCCATTGTGCACCACGGTCGGCAGTGCCGGCAGGCCGTAATAGTCGCGCACGACCTCGGCATAGCCGGCGGAAGGAGCGACCACCCGATCGGCCGCGCGCAGTCCCTGCTCGGTCAGCGCCCGGTGCCATGTGAAGCTTGGGTCGAGCGGCACGCCGGGGCGGCCATGCTGCCACCAGGTGGAGACACAGCCATGCGTCACCGCCAGCATCGGCATGCCCGGATCTGCCGAAGCTGCCAGCGTGGGCATGTTGAGCTGTACGAGATCGACGCCGTGCAGCTGCGCCAGTCGGCCGATTTCCGCGCCTGCCGCAAGCACGGGAGCAGGACCCTCGCACAGCCAATCGAGCGGCAGCCCGCTTTCGATGAAGGTCATTCCGGGGATTGCCTGCGCCTCTGCGCGTTGCGCGGCGCTGGGCGCCGGCCCGAGCTGCACCAGCACCGTCTCGACGTCGCGCTCGGCCAGCGCCCCGGCAAGGTCGATGCTGTACTGCCACACGCCGCCGACGGTGTCGGTGGTCAGCAGCAGTCGCAGCGGCGCGGCCATGGTCACAGTGCAGCCGCCGCCATGCGCTCGCGCTGGGCCGGGCGGCCGATCGTCAGGCCGCGCTCTTCGCCGAGCCAGCGGGCGAGGGTGGTCACGCCGTCCTGCCATCCGGTGGGCGCGCCCAGCCCAA
Organism: Sphingomonas sp. ABOLE; assembly: GCF_003950455.1. Classification (NCBI taxonomy): domain Bacteria; kingdom Pseudomonadati; phylum Pseudomonadota; class Alphaproteobacteria; order Sphingomonadales; family Sphingomonadaceae; genus Sphingomonas; species Sphingomonas sp. ABOLE. Next base: position 25,605 of record NZ_QQWY01000015.1, on the reverse strand, counting down.
GGGCGGCTCGCGCCTTGCTGGTATCCGCGACGAAATAGCGCTGGTCGCCCGCGCGCCAATCGTCGAAATGCAGGTCGAGCGGGCGGCCGGTGATCGTCTCGACATGCGCCAGCAGCGTCCGCAGGCTCACCGCATTGGCGGGCCCGCCGCCGAGGTTGAAGGCCTGGCCCGAGACCCGGTCGATCTGTCGCCATGCGGCGACATAGGCGTCCACCGCGTCCGACACGTCGAGGATGTCGCGCACCTGGTGGCCGTCGCCATAGAGCGTGATCGGTGCGCCTTCGAGGGCGCGGATCAGGAAATGCGCGACCCAGCCCTGGTCCTCGGTGCCCATCTGGCGCTGGCCATAGATGCAGCTCATCCGCAGCACCGCGGTCGGCAGACCGTAGCTCCGGGCATAGTCGAGCACATATTGGTCGGCCGCACCCTTGGAACAGCCATAGGGCGTGTGGAAATCGAGCGGCCGCGCCTCGCCGATGCCGCTCTCGTGCACTTGGCGGTCGACGGGCTGGTAGCCGTTGTCCCCAAGCTCGAAGTCGAGATCCGCGAGGTCGCCATAGACCTTGTTGGTCGAGGCGAAGATCACCGGTGGCGGAGTGTCGGCCGTGCGGGCCGCTTCGAGCAGCGCGAAGGTGGAGGCGATGTTGACCTCGAAATCGGCGGTTGGATCGGTGAGGCTGGTCGTCACCGCGACCTGCGCGGCGAAATGGAACACCGCGCGCGCCGAGCGTACCGCCTCGACGAGCTTGGTCGTCTCGCGGATGTCGGCGATTTCGGCACTGATACGGTCGCCGTGGCGCGCCTGCAGCCAGGCAAGGTTTCGCTCGACACCGGGGCGGCGCAGTGCGTCGTAGATCAGCACCGCCTCGCCCTGGCGCGCCAGCCGGTCGGCGAGGTTCGATCCGATGAACCCGGCGCCGCCGGTGATCAGGATCGGCCGTGCGTCGCCGCCGTTCATGCGACCAGGCCCCGCTTTTCGAGCTCGGCGCGCGCCTGGCCCACCCGGTCCTCGGCGGTCTGCTGCTGCACCCAGTCGGCGAGTTCGGCGAGCCCGGCCTCGAAATCCTGCCGCGCCTCGAAGCCGAGCTTCTCGCGCGCCAGGCTGGTGTCGCAGAAACAGTGGCGGATATCGCCGACGCGCGTCTTGCCGACGATCTCCGGCGCGGCGTCGTTGCGCCCCATCGCGCGGGCGAGCGCCTCGGCGACCTGGGTCACCGAGCGATCGTTCCCGGAGCCGATGTTGAAGGTCTGGCCGGCGGCCTGGGGCAGGGTGAGCGCGTCGGCGAAGGCGCGGGCGACGTCGCTGACATGGACGAAGTCGCGGCGCTGCTCGCCATCCTCGAAGATCATCGGGCGCTGGCCGTTGAGCAGTCGCGAGGCGAAGATCGCCAGCACGCCGGTATAGGGGTTGGACAGCGCCTGGCCGGGGCCATAGACGTTGAACAGGCGCAGACACGCCGTCTCGATGCCATAGGGCGCCCCCATGATGTGGGTGGTGCGCTCCTGGACATATTTGTTGAGCGCGTAGATCGAGGCGAGGCTGGGCCGCTTCCATTCGGGCGTGGCGACCGGCTCGAGCGGGCGGCCCTGTCCGTCGAGCGGATTCCACTGCTGCTGGCCGTCGCGGACGATGCCGCGCTCGGCATTCTCGACGAGGGTGCCGTCGGCATCGCGATATAGGCCTTCGCCATAGATGCTCATCGACGACGCAGTGACCACGCGGCGGACGGGGGTGTCGATCAGCCGCTCGAACAGCACCGCGGTGCCGACATCGTTGGTGGAGGTGTAGCGCTCGACTTCGTACATCGACTGGCCGACGCCGACTTCGGCGGCGAGGTGGATCACGCTGTCGACACCCTGCAGCGCGCGGGCAACAGCATCGCCATCGCGCACGTCGGCGCGGATCAGCTCGACTTCAGAGTCCAGTGCCTCCGGGCGTTCGCGGTCGCCATGGACCTGCTCCAGCATCGAATCCAGCACGCGGACCTGGTGCCCTCTGCGCAGCAGTTCGGCCGAAACCTGACACCCGATGAATCCCGCGCCGCCCGTTACGAGCACCTTTTCCGCCATGTCGATGCTTTCCTGCCTTTAAACTAATCTAGGTAAGTCGTGACAGAATGATGACTTGCTAGAGAAACCATCCGCCGATGCAACAAACAGCTTCTTCTTCATCTTTGTTCCCGATGATCGTGACGTAACAACTATATTTAACATGTTGAATATACGAAGATGATTTAGGTTAATTGGAACCATTACGATGAGGCAGTTGTTACGCTAGCATCTAAGTTGATGCTGATAGGCTGCAAACCTGCTGATGACTGCAAAGGTACATTTGATCCGGCACGGCGCACATGACGATGTTGGTCAGGTGTTGAGCGGCCGCAGCGCGCGCTCGCCGCTGTCTGCGGCCGGACATGCGCAGGCGCAGTGGCTGGCCACGCATTTCGCGCGCGAGAGTCCGATCGCCGCCATTCATTGCAGCCCCCGCGAGCGCACGCGAGCCACCGCCGAGATCATCGGCGGCCGGATCGGCGTGCGGGCACAGGTGGTGGAGGCGCTCGACGAGGTGGATTTCGGTGCCTGGACCGGCCGCAGCTTCGACGAACTGGAGCGCGATGCCGAATGGCGCGAATGGAACCGCCAGCGCTCTGCCGTCCGCCCGCCCAACGGGGAGAAGATGGCGGAAGCGACCGAACGCGCCGTCGGTCATCTCGACGCGCTGGTAGACCGCGGCTGGAACGGGACGCTGCTCTGCGTCAGCCACTGCGACATCATTCGGGGGGTGATCGCCCATTATCTCGGGCTGGGCCTCGATCGCCTGCTCGCCTTCGACGTGGACCCCGGCTCGGTCAGCACGCTGCTGATCGGCAATTGGGGGGCGCGTCTGCTCAAGCTCAACGGGGGACAGGAATGAAGAACCTTGCAGCCGCGCGGTGCACGCCGGTGGACGATCTGCGCGCGCGGATCGATGCACTGGGGCCATGGTTCCAGAACATCCGCATCCAGGGCGTCGAGACCGCGCCGGACCATTTCCTCGGCGACTATCCCGCCTTCAAGTTCGCCCGCTTCGCCGATGCGCTGCCGGAAGATCTCGAAGGGCGCTCGGTACTCGATATCGGCTGCAATGCGGGCTTCTATGCCTTCGAGATGAAGCGACGCGGCGCGGGTGAGGTACTCGGCATCGACAGCGACGAACGCTATCTGGCGCAGGCACGGTTCGCGGCCGAGGCGCTGGGCTATGACGACGTCCGCTTCGAGAACCGCTCGGTCTACGACGTGGCCGCGCTCGGCCGGCGATTCGATATCGTCATCTTCATGGGCGTGCTCTACCATCTGCGCCACCCGCTGCTGGCGTTGGACCTGATCCGCGAGCACGTCGCGGGCGAGTTCATGCTGTTCCAGACGATGCAGCAGGGATCGGACAGCGTTGCGCAAGTGCCGGAGGATCATCCCTTCCACATGCCCGGCACCTTCGATCCACCGGGCTATTTCAATGATCCCGGTTACCCCAAGCTGCACTTCATCGAGCGCCAGTTCGCGCATGATTGGACCAACTGGTGGGCGCCGAACGCCGCGGCCAGCCAGGCGATGCTGCGCGCGGCGGGCTTCACGATCGAGGCGAACCCGGAATCCGAAGTCTATTGGTGCCGCGTCGCCGACGTGCCCTATGCGGAATACGGCCCCGCTGCAGTCTATCCGGCGAAGGGAGGTGCCGCATGATCGAAGCGGCGATGCTCTGGAACGAGCCCAACAACAAGTCGCATTGGGACCCGGCGATCGACCCCGACTGGTCGATGTTCGCGCAGCATGTGATCGCGGCGGGCAACGCGATCCGCGCGGTGAACCCCACGCTGCCGCGCGTGCTCGGCGGCATGTCGCCGATCGACCCGCACTGGCTGCGGCGGATGGAGGCGCATGGCGCGCTCAAGGCGGTTGATGTGGTCGCCGTCCACGGCTTCCCGCTCGACTGGAACCTGTGGCCGCTCTCCGCCTGGCCCGACAAGATCGCCGAGATCCAGGCGGTCACCGACAAGCCCGTCTGGGTGACCGAGGTCGGCGTCAGCTCGTTCGGCGCCGAGGAAGTGCAGGCATTCGGCCTGCGCCGCACGGCGGAGCTTCTGCGCGGGAAGGCGGAACGGGTCTTCTGGTACTCGCTGTTTGACCTGCCGACCAGCTGGGGCGCCGAGACCCGCCACCGCGAGGCGGAAGGTTCCTCCTATTACCGTCACTTCTATCTCGGCCTGATCCGCGAGGACGGCACGCCCAAGCCTGCGCTCGACGTCTATGCCGAGCATGCCGCCGACATCGGGCTGATGCAGTGGTTCCACTTCCACGATCACCGGCTTGACGAGGCGGTGGCGTGGATGAAGCGGCTGGGTACCCGCCGCATCCGCACCGGGCTCAGCTGGGCGGACAGCTTCCGCGAGAATGCGGTCGACTGGTTCGATCGGCAGATGGAGGCGCTGGCGGACTTCGACGTCACCGTCACCTTCTGCTTCACCCCCGAGCATCTCGGCATCGCGCCGCACCACACCAGCCCGGCACGCGATCCGCAGGCGTTCGCCGATTTCTGCGCCTGGATGATCGATCGCTATGCCGGCACCGCCACCGTGTCGGCGCCGGTCACCCCCCTGGCGCTGGCGACCAGCCAGCCCGAGCTCAACCCCTTGCTGTTCAACCGCGACGAGCGTCTCGCCGCCGAGAGGAGGTCCGCCTGATGCTGTCCCCAGATCGCCATGCCATCAATGTCGCGCTTGTGGGCGTGGGCAACTGTGCCAGCTCGCTGGTGCAAGGCATCGAGCATTACCGCGCCGGCGCCAACGACATGGTCGGGCTGATGCATGCCGAGCTGGGCGGTTATGCCCCCAGCGACATCCGGGTGGTCGCTGCCTGGGACGTGGACAGCCGCAAGGTGGGGCAGGACGTCGCCGAGGCGATCTTCGCCAAGCCCAACTGCACCGTGGTGTTCTGCGACGAGGTTCGGCACACCGGCGCCAAGGTGCGGATGGGCAGGGTGCTGGACGGCGTCGCCGATCACATGGCGAATTATGCGCCGGACCGTACCTTCCTGCTGGGCGACGGTGCGGAACCGAGCAAGGGCGAGATCATCCAGGCGCTGCGCGAGACGAACACGCACGTTCTTATGAACTATCTCCCGGTAGGCTCGCAGGCGGCGACCGAATTCTACGCCGAATGCGCGCTCGAAGCCGGGGTGGCGTTCGTCAACAACATCCCCGTCTTCATCGCCAGCAACCCCGAATGGGCGGCGCGGTTCGAGGCGGCGGGGGTCCCGATCATCGGCGACGACATCAAGGCGCAGCTCGGCGCGACCATCGTCCACCGCGTGCTGACCGACCTGTTCCGCAAGCGCGGCGTCAAGCTGGAGCGGACCTACCAGCTCAACACCGGCGGCAACACCGACTTCCTCAACATGCTCAACCGTTCGCGGCTGGCGTCCAAGAAGGAATCGAAGACCGAGGCGGTGCAGTCGGTCGCCGAGGTGCGGCTGGAAGACGAGAACATCCATGTCGGCCCGAGCGACTATGTCGCGTGGCAGAACGACAACAAGATCTGCTTCCTGCGAATGGAAGGCCAGATGTTCGGCGGCGTACCGATGAACCTCGAACTCCGCCTGTCGGTGGAGGACAGCCCGAACAGCGCCGGCGTGGCGATCGACATGATCCGCTGCGCCAAGCTGGCGCAGGACCGCGGGCTGGGCGGGGCGATCCTTCCGGCGGCGGCATGGTTCTGCAAGCACCCGCCCGAGCAGATGCCGGACGATGATGCGTATGCGGCGGTGGAAGCGTTCATCGCGGGGGAGTGAGGGTGGAAGCCTTGCAAATTCCTCCCCGGAATGGGGAGGGGGACCGCGCTGCGCAGCAGCGTGGTGGAGGGGCCGCCGCGCTAGCGGCGGGTTGCCCGGTGGGTTCAGCCGAACCGCGCCTGCGGCGCGGCCCCTCCACCATCCGCTGCGCGGATGGTCCCCCTCCCCGTGCCGGGGAGGACTTTAGGGGCTCACTCGATCCCCTTTTCCTTCCGGCTCTCGTCGAGCGCGTCGAGCACCTGGACCGGCTGCACATCGGCATGGACTTCCACAAAAGCCGGATCGCCCGCCGAAATGTCGAGCTTCTCCGCGATCCGCGCCACCAGGCCCGCAAGCTTGGTCAGCTCATGCTCGGCGAGCAGGTTGACGTGCAGGTCCAGGTCCGCCCGGCGATCGGCGACTGCCGCCATGCGGTTCTGGCTGATCAGCACGAAGGTCGAGAGGAAGATCGCCTCCACCGACGCGACCATCGCCAGCGCGACGAAGGTGGGATCGAAGCGCGGCAGTACGGGCAGCACCCCCAGATTCACCGAAATCCAGACCCCGAAGAGGATAAGATGCAGCACCACGAACGTCATCGATCCCGTGAAGCGGGTGATCCGATCCGCGACCTTGTCACTGAGCGGTGCGCGCTCGGCATCCTCGCGCTGCCGCGCCGTGAGGTCTTCGATGTTCTGGCGGAGCGTGGCGCCCATGCCCTGGCGTGGTTCGATCATCGACCCCCAACATCGCGTGAAATCAATTGGTTGCACGGAGAGGTCGCATGATGCGCGCGGCGATCCTCGAAGGGCCGGAGCAGATCCGGATCGAAACCGCGACGCTGCCTGCGCCGGGCCCGGGCGAGGTGCGCATCCGGCTGGAGGGCTGCGGCGTCTGCGCCTCCAATGTCGAGCCGTGGCAGGGCCAGCCCTGGAGCCAGTTCCCCGGCGAGCCCGGCGGGCTCGGCCATGAGGGCTGGGGCGAGATCGACGTGGTGGGCGAGGGCGTCGAAGGGCTGATGCCGGGCGATCGCGTGGCATCGCTCTCCTTCCGAAGCTTCGCCGACTATGACGTCGCCAAGGCTGATATGGTGGTGAAGCTGCCCGACAGCCTCTCCGGCCAGCCCTTTCCCGGCGAACCCTTGGGCTGCGCGTTCAACATCTTCCGTCGCAGCGACATCCGCGAAGGCCAGACCGTGGCGATCATCGGAATCGGCTTTCTCGGCGCGGTGCTCACCAGGCTGGCCAGCGACGCCGGCGCCCGGGTGATCGCGATCTCGCGGCGGCAGGAGTCGCTCGATCTCGCCCGGTACTATGGCGCGGTCGAGACGATCCCGATGCACGATCACTATGCGATCATCGACGCGGTCAAGGCGCTGACCGAGGAGGCGATGTGCGCGCGGGTGATCGAGGCGGTCGGCAAGCAATGGCCGCTGGATCTGGCGGGCGAGCTGGTCGGCTTCGGCGGCAAGTTGGTGGTGGCCGGCTATCACCAGGATGGGCCGCGCCAGGTGAACATGCAGGGCTGGAACTGGAAGGGCATCGACGTGATCAACGCGCACGAACGCGACCCCGCGGTTCAGATGCAGGGGCTGCGCGAGGCGGTCGACGCGGTGGCGAGCGGGCGGCTGGATCCGACGCCGCTCTACACCCATCGCTTTGCGCTGGAGGAGCTCGGCGAGGCGCTGGCAGCGACGCGCGACAAGCCCGAGCATTTCGTCAAGGCATTGGTGATGCTGCGATGAGGCCGCGCGTAGGATTCCTCGGCACCGGCTGGATCGGTCGGCACCGGATGGAGGCGATCCTCGCCACCGGTGCGATCGAAGCGGCCGCCTTCGCCGACCCGTCGCCGGCATGCGCCGAGCAGGCGCGGGCGCTGGCACCGAACGCGCGGGCGGTCGACGGGCTGGAGGCGATGCTGGAGCTCGGCCTCGACGGCATCGTCATCGCCACGCCCAGCGCGCTGCACGCGGAGCAGAGCATCCGCGCCTTGGAAGCAGGCGTGGCGGTGTTCTGCCAGAAGCCGCTGGGCCGCACCGCCGACGAAGTGGACGCCGTGATCGCGGCTGCGCGAACCGCCGACCGCCTCCTGGGCGTCGATCTCTCCTATCGGCATACCGAGGGCATGCGCGCGATCGCCAAGCTGGTGCAGGGCGGGGCGCTCGGCCATGTCTTCGCGGTCGATCTGGTGTTCCACAACGCCTATGGGCCGGACAAGCCGTGGTTCTACGACCCGGCGCAGTCGGGCGGCGGCTGCGTGATCGATCTGGGCGTGCATCTGGTGGACCTGGCGCTGTGGACGCTGGGCTTTCCGGGGGTGGACGGGGTGTCGGCGTCGCTGCGTGCACAGGGGCAGCCGCTCGGCGCGATGCAGGTAGAGGACTATGCCACCGCCGCGTTCCGGGCGGGCGACACCGATGTGCGGCTCGCCTGCTCGTGGCGAGTGCATGCGGGAATCGACGCGGAGATCTCGGCAGTGTTCTACGGCACCGAGGGCGGGGCGGCGCTGCGGAATGTCGGCGGCAGCTTCTACGATTTCGTCGCGGAGCGATTCACCGGCACCTCCAAGACGGTGCTGGCGAGCCCGCCGGATGCATGGGGCGGCCGGGCGGCTGCAGCCTGGGCGGAGCAACTGGCACGTTCGCCGTGCTTCGATCCGGAGGCCGCGCATTTCGCGCGCTCGGCCGAGGTGCTGGATCGGATCTACGGGCGGTAAGGCCATTCCCCTCCCGCACGCGGGAGGGGAGCTATTTGGTCCACCGTCCGCCGCGCGCCGAGCTGCGCCTAACTCACGTTACTTTCAACAATTCTTGCAACCCGTGCCGCTGCCGGTGGTTACCTTCTGCACCTCCCAACTGCAGGAGACTGGATCATGGCCACCCCGCCGAACGATCCCGAGGTGCGCGACGAACAGCGCGACCCCGGCTCGACCGAGACCAACCCCGCCGCCACGTCGACCCCGGCGCCTGCCGAGGGCGACGACGATCTTCCCCCGAAGCTGCCCGGTTCGCCGCAGGGCTGAACCGCCAACGGAGGCATTATGGCCGACACGATGAACCGCGCGTCGCAGGACGACGCGCCGCTGAGTACTGCCAACAACGAACGCCAGGCGATCGACGAGGCGACCGACGGCCTGATCGTCCAGCGCGGCGACAAGCTTGTCGCGCGTGCCGTGACGATCAACCGTCCACGCGCTGAACTCTACGCCTTCTGGCGCGATTTCAGCAATTTGCCGCCGATCCTCGACAATGTCGTCCGGATCGACGTGCTCGACAGCGAACGCAGCCACTGGGTGGTGAAGTCCCCCGGCGGTGGCACGGTCGAGTGGGACTCGCGGATCACCGAGGACCGTGAGGGCGAACTGATCGCCTGGGCTTCCGAGGACGGCGCCGACATCCCCAATAGCGGCCGGATCGAGTTTCGCGACGCCGGGACCCGTGGCACGGTGGTCGTCGCGACGATCAACTACGACCAGCCCTTCGGCACCCTGGGCCGCGTCCTATCGCGCATCTTCCAGCGCGAGCCGAAGATGCAGGCGCAGCGCGACCTGCGCCGCTTCAAGCAACTCATGGAAACCGGCGAGATCGCAACCTCGTCCCGCACCAAGCAACAGCTCGAGGAGGAGCGGAACTGATGCGCGCACTCACCTGGCACGGCAAGCACGACGTCCGCGTCGACACGGTCGACGATCCCGAGATCCTCAATCCGCGCGACGCGATCATCAAGATCACCTCGACCGCGATCTGCGGCTCGGACCTCCACCTCTATGACGGCTTCATCCCGACGATGATGGCCGGCGACATCCTCGGCCATGAATTCATGGGCGAAGTGGTCGAGGTCGGCGCCCGCTCGACGCTCAAGAAGGGGCAGCGCGTGGTGGTGCCGTTCACCATCTCCTGCGGCTCCTGCTATCATTGCGGCAAGCACCAGTACTCCGCCTGCGAGAACGGGCTGCCCGCCGACAACCAGGACCTCGGGCAGGAAATGTACGGGCAGCCGATGGGCGCGCTGTTCGGCTACAGCCACCTCACCGGCGGCCATGCCGGCGGCCAGGCCGAATATGTCCGCGTGCCGTTCAGCGACGTCGGCCCGATCGTGATCCCCGACGGCATCGAGGACGACAAGGTGCTGTTCCTCTCCGACATCCTGCCCACCGGCTGGATGGCGGCGGAAAATGCCGAGATCGAGCCGGGCGACACCGTGGCGGTGTGGGGCTGCGGCCCGGTCGGCCTGTTCGCGGTGCAGTCGGCCTTCCTGATGGGCGCCGAGCGCGTCATCGCGATCGACCATTTCCCGCGTCGCCTCGAACTCGCCCGCCGCTTCGGCGCGGAGACGATCAACTTCGAGGAGACCGACACGGCAGCCGCGCTGTTCGAGATGACCGGCGGCATCGGTCCCGATGCGGTGATCGACAGCGTCGGCCTTGAGGCGCACGGCTTCTTTGTCGACAACGTGCTCGACCAGATCAAGAAGTCGACCTTCCTCGGCACCGATCGCATCCACTCGATCCGCCAGGCGATCCTCGCCTGCCGCAAGGGCGGCCGTGTCTCGATGCCGGCGGTCTATGGCGGCTTCGTCGACAAGTTCCCGCTCGGGGCGCTGATGGAGAAGGGGCTGACGCTCAAAACCGGCCAGACCCACGTCCAGCACTATATGCCCGCCCTGCTAAACGCGATCATCGAAGAGAAGATCGATACCACCTTCCTGATCAGCCACACCCTGCCGCTGGAGCAGGCGCCGCAGGGCTACAAGATGTTCCACGACAACCAGAACGAAGTGACCAAGGTCGTGCTGAAGCCCGGCGTGGCGCCGGCGGCCGAATAAGCGGAGACACGGAAATGGCGAACAAATTTGCTATCGTGACTGGTGCCTCGACCGGCATCGGCCTGGAACTGGCGCGGCTCGCGGCGCGCGACGGCTATGACCTGCTGGTGGTGGCAGACACGCCGCTGGTCGATGCCGCGGCGGCGCTCAAGGGCGAGGGCGTCGACGTACAGTCGGTCGAGACCGACCTTTCGTCCATCGAAGGCGTCGACCGGCTGCTGGCGGCGGCCGGCGGGCGCCGGGTCGACCTGCTCTGCGCCAATGCCGGTCACGGCCTGGGCGGCGGCTTCCTCGATCAGGACGTCGCCGAATGGCGACACGTGATCGACACCAACATCACCGGCACCGTCTATCTGCTGCAGAAGGTGCTGCGCCAGATGCGCGACGCAGGCGAAGGCAAGGTGCTGATCACCGGCTCGATCGCGGGCTGGATCCCGGGCAGCTTCCAAGCGGTGTATAACGGCTCCAAGGCGTTCGTGGACAATTTCGCCGCGGCGATCCGCAACGAGCTCAAGGAGGTGAAGGGCATCACCATCACCACCTTGCTGCCGGGACCGGTCGAGACCGAGTTCTTCGAGCGTGCCGGCATGATGGACACCAAGGTCGGCCAGAGCGAGAGCAAGTCCGATCCGGCCGATGTCGCCAAGGACGGCTGGACGGCGTTGATGAAGGGGACGGACAACATCGTTTCCGGCCTGTCCAACAAGCTGCAGGTCGCCGGCGCCGGCGTGCTGCCGCAATCGGTGACCGCCGAGCAGCACCGCAAGATCGCCGAGCCCGGCAGCGGCGAATGACTGAGGCGGCCGGGCAGTTGCCAGCCCGGCCCCGATAATGCCATGGCATCCCGCTCAGGATGGGAGAGGGGTGCCATGCGTCTCAGGTCGCTGTTGTTCGTGCCGGGCGATCGGCCGGAGCGCTTCGCCAAGGCGGCGGCGAGCGGTGCCGATGCGCTGATCCTCGACCTCGAGGATTCGGTGGTGGCGGACCGGAAGGACTTCGCCCGTGATGCCATCGCTGAATGGCTCGCCGAGGCGGCCGACACACCCTGCTTCGTTCGGGTTAATCCGCTCGGGACCCCCGCGATCGTCGACGACCTCGCCGCCATCGCCGGGAGCCGCCCGGCGGGGCTGGTACTCCCCAAGGCAGACGGCGCTGCGGCCATCCGCACGCTGGTGGCACTGGTCGCCCAGGCAGGCGCCGCGTGCCCGCCGATCCTCCCCATCGCCACCGAAACGCCCGCCGCGCTGTTCCACCTCGGCAGCTATGGCGAAGTCGCGGCGCATCTCGCCGGGCTCACCTGGGGCGCGGAGGATCTGCCGGCGGCAATCGGTGCCGCCAGCGCGCGGGAGGAGGATGGCGGCTATACCGCGCCCTTCGCGATGGTGCGCGCGCTGGCGCTGTTCGCCGCCCATGCCGCGGGAGCCGCGGCGATCGAGACGGTCTATCCCGACATTGCCGATATCGACGGGCTTTCTGCCTATGTCGCGCGCGGCCGCCGCGACGGATTCACCGGCATGCTCGCGATTCACCCGGCGCAGATCGAGCCGATCAACCGTGGATTTACCCCGAGCGAGGCCGAAATCGCTGCGGCGGAGGAAATCGTACAGGCATTTCGTGCCCATCCCGAGGCGGGGGCGCTGCGGCTGAACGGCCGGATGATCGACCGCCCGCATCTCGAACAGGCGCGCCGTTTGTTAGCGCGCGCGGAATAGCGCTGCCCGCCCCGCAGCCGCCGATGTAACCCGTTTCAGTCCGACAGCTTGTTGCGCTGCAATGAAGCTTGCAAGTTTGTTGCACGGGTGAAAGCTAATTACGGGCTGTAACATCGAAAACACACCGGCGGACAAAATCAAACCTGTCGGACAGCTTCGTGTTTCAAACATTGACAATGTTGCAACCGATGGTAGCGATACCGCGGTAGCGAAAGCATCGGGGCGTTCGCAACAAAAACGGTTTCCGACGAACAAAGTCGGCAGAGGAGGGGACATGAAGAGCGTATCGCGTTCGACTATATGGTCGCGCTCGGCTTCCATGATGGCAGTGGCTGCCTGCATGGTCTTGCCAACGATTGCACAAGCACAGACCGACAACGTTGCCAACGCTGCGGTGCCGCAAGAAAGCGGGCAGGGCGAAGAAATCGTCGTGACCGGTATTCGTGCGTCGCTGGAACGGGCAATCGCGATCAAGCGCGAGTCTCCGGGTATCGTCGACGCGATTTCGGCGGAAGACATCGGCAAGTTCCCGGATACCAACCTGGCGGAATCGCTGCAGCGCGTGCCCGGCGTGTCGATCAACCGTACCAACGGCGAAGGTTCGCTCGTCACGGTCCGCGGTTTCGGTCCCAACTTCAATCTGGTGACGCTGAACGGGCGTCAGCTCGCCGCGGCCAATGTCGCGGTGGTCGGTGGTGACCAGAATTCGGACGGTGCGCAGGGGACCACCCGCTCGTTCGACTTCTCCAATCTGGCCACCGAGGGCGTTCGCACGCTCGAAGTGTACAAGACCGGTCGCGCAGCGGTTCCCTCGGGCGGCATCGGCGCGACGATCAACGTCGTCACGCGGCGTCCGCTCGACAACGGTACTGCCGGCTTGAGCGGCAGTGTCGGGGCGAAGGCGGTGTACGACACCAGCGTCGACGGCTGCCTCGATTGCGGTTCGAAGGTAACGCCGGAATTCTCGGGCGTGCTCAGCTGGAGCGATCCCGAGCAGCGGCTCGGCTTCAACCTGTTCGGCAGCTATCAGAAGCGTAACTTCACATCGATTTCGGCCACGTCGAACGACTGGAACATCATCCCGTACAGCACCTTCCTGACCGGCGGCTTCGCGCGCAGCGGCGGTGCGTGCACGGGCGCGGCGACGCCGACCTGCACGGTCGTGAAGAACGCGCCGACCAATCCGAACCAACTCGTCGCGATCCCCAACGACAGCCGCTATCACTATGCCGAGGGCAGCCGTGAGCGCATCAACGGGCAGGCGACGGTGCAGTTCAAGCCCACCGACACGCTGACGCTGACCGCCGACGCGCTCTATGCGCAGAACAAGCAGCGCGAAGAGCGCTCCGACGTCTCGAACTGGTTCAGCCGCCCGTTCGACGAGGTGACCTTCGACGGCAACACCACCGTCGCCACCGCGACCTATCTCCACGAGACGCTGGGCGGCCAGAAGGACGAAGGCTTCGAGGCGCAGTCGCGCGCGCAGAAGAGCAAGATCGAGGATTACGGCCTCAACGCGAAGTGGGAAATCTCGCCCACCTTCTCGCTGAACCTCGACGGCCACATCAGCTCGGCTTCCAGCCGCCCGGACAACCCCAATGGCGTCAGCTCGACGCTGATGGGCATGGGCGCGAACGTCGTCGCGGCGCATTCGGTCACCTATCTGTCGGGCATCCCGCAGCAGGACATCACGCTGGGCGCCAGCGCGCCGCTCGACATCAACGATGTCGGCTCGTCGATCGGACGGACGCGCAGCTCGATCCAGAACCAGAAGGTCAAGGAAGTCCGCGCCGATTTCGGCTGGGACCTGGGCGAGGGCAGCCGCTTCGACTTCGGCGGCAACTTCCGCAAGGTCGAAACCACGCAGACCTACACCGAGACGCAGCAGACGCTGGGTGACTGGGGCCTCGCCAACCCGGGCGACGTGCAGCGCCAGGCGCCGGGCGCGCTCCAGGCCTTCTGTCTGGTCTGCAAGTTCGAGCATTACAACCCCGGCTCGGATCCGGACTCGCGGCTTGCCTTCCGAGGCAACGGCGCGGCGATCTACTCGATCATGTCGCCTTATTATGCCAGCCGCGGCAACGCGGTCGCGGTGAACAGCCGCAACGACAACCGCGTCAACGAAGAGATCTGGGCAGCCTATGGCCAGCTGACCTGGAAGGGCGAGATCGGCAACGCGCCAGCGCGCCTCGTCGGTGGCCTGCGCTACGAACACACCAAGTCGCACACGACCTCGCTGACCGCGGTTCCGGCCGGGATCGAGTGGGATTCGGACAACGACTTCACCGTGGTCCTGTCCAACCAGGGGCAGTATCTGAGCGACGGCGGCAGCTACGACAACATCCTGCCGCAGGTCGACTTCCAGGTGGAACTGCAGCGGAACCTGCTCGCCCGCCTGTCGTACAGCAAGACCATCGCGCGGCCGAACTACAACAACCTCTACACCTCGGTCACCGTCGGCGGCCCGCCGCGCCCCAGCATCAACGGCGGCATCCCGACCGGCAATACCGGCAACGCCCGGCTGCGCCCGCTGATCTCGGACAATTTCGACGCGTCGCTGGAATGGTATTTCAAGCCGGACAGCTATGTTTCCGCGTCGTTCTTCGACAAGCGCGTGCGGAACTTCATCGGCAACGGCCAGTATACCTCGCCCTTGTTCGGCCTGCGGGATCCGACGTCGGCGGTGGCCGGCAGCCGTTCGGGTGCGGCGCGCGATGCGTTGCAGGGGATCGGTGCGGACACCAGCGACGTCAATCTCTACGTGATGACCTCGCTGATCCAGTCCACCGGCTCGACCGCCGCGGCCGTCCAGCAGTTCAACGCCAACTACAACGCCACCGCGCGTGCGCTGGACGAGGCCTTCATCCAGTCGATCAACAACGGCCCACGGATCCAGGCCAACGGTACCGACGCGCTCTGGCAGTTCCAGGTCACCCAGCCGATCAACAATCGGGATGCGGAGATCTACGGCGTCGAACTGGCCGGCCAGTACTTCCTCGGCACCACCGGCTTCGGCGTGGCGGCACAGTACACGCTGGTGCGCGGCAATATCGGCTTCAACATCGGTGCCGATCCGTCGCAGGACCAGTTCGCGCTGGTCGGCCTCAGCGATACCGCCAGCGGCACGCTGATCTACGACAAGAACGGCATCTCGGCCCGTCTCGCCTATAACTGGCGCGGCAAGTCGCTGTCGGGCGTCAACCGCCAGGGCTCGCGCAACCCCGAGTTCACGGCGCCGTTCGGCCAGCTGGACATGAACATCAGCTACGAGATCACGCCGCAGATCGCGATCACCTTCGAAGGCATCAACCTGACCGAGGAGAGCGTGCGGACCTACGCGCGTGACGAGAAGCAGCTGTGGTTCGCGCAGGAGCTCGATCGCCGCTTCCTGCTGGGCGCTCGCTTCAAGTTCTGAGCTACCGCGCATCCGCGCGAGTGGAGAGGGAGGGTCGCTGCCCCGCGCAGCGGCCCTTTCCTTTATCCGCGCGGCATGCCGATGGTTGAGAGGGCCGAGGCTTTGCGCCATGGTCCCGCCGAACCGGGCCCGACGTCCGGCAACATGGATGCTAATCGAATGACGAACCCGGTCGCGCTGGACAATGTGCTCCACCAGGACCTGCGCGTCGCCTTCCGCTACGGCGCGGAATTTGGCGATGTCGCCAATCAGATCCTCATTTTCCCCACCGAGTTCGAGGCGGTGCAGCGCGAATTCCCAATCCTGTTCCGCGACGCGGAAGGCGAGGGGCTGCAGGCGGTGGCGCTCACCGGCTTCGACCTGGACGAGAACCTGTTCTTCGACGGCGAACGCTGGACGAGCCGCTACATCCCCGCGCTCCAGCAGCGCGGACCTTTCTCGATCGGCATCCCCGGCGACGGCGCCGATCCGGAGGAGGGGCCCACGGTGCATGTCGACATGGACGATCCGCGGGTGGGCACCGAGGCCGGCGAGCTGCTGTTCCTGCCCCAGGGCGGCGCGACCCGTTATCTGGAGCATGTCTCGCGCGTGCTGGGACGGATCCATGCGGGCCTGGGCGCCGCGGCACCGGTCTATGCGCTGTTCCAGGAACTGGGGCTGCTCGAGGCCAATGTGATCGAAGTGACCTTGCACGACGAGCAGCGCTACCGGATCGATGGCTTCCAGATGCTGTCGCACGAGCGGCTGGAGGCGCTGGACGGCGCCGCGATCGAGCGGCTGCACCGCGCCAATGTGCTGGGGCTGGCCTATCTGGTGGCGTCGTCGCTCGGCAACATCAGCGCGCTGATCGAGCGCAAGAACGCAGGCGCCGGCCGGTGAACGTGCTCGCCGGTGTCGCGCCCGCCGTACGGGTGATCGACGGTGTGGCGCCCGACGCCATTCCGTTCGACCAGCTGATGGAAGCGCAGCAGCCGGTGATCCTGAAGGCGATCGCCGCCGACTGGCCGCTGGTGCGCGCCGGCCGCGCCTCGACCGATGCAGCGATGGACCTGCTGCAGCGCTTCGACGCCGGTCGCCCGGTGGTGACTTTTACCGGCGCCCCCGAGATCCACGGGCGGTTCTTCTACGACGAGACCGTCACCGGCCTGAACTTCACCGGCCGCCGCGAGCCGCTGACGCCGCTGCTCGACGCAATGCGCGCGCGGATTGGCGACGCGCACGCGCCGAGCGTCTATGTCGGTTCCACCGATCTCGACGAATATCTGCCGGGCTTCCGGGCGGAGAACGACCTCGTACTCGATCACCCGATGTTCGCCCGGCATCTGGCGAGCATCTGGATCGGCAACCGCACCACCGCGACCTGCCATTACGATATGTCGCACAATCTGGCGGTGTGCGCGGTGGGGCGCCGGCGCTTCACCCTGTTCCCGCCCGACCAGATCGCCAACCTCTATCCCGGCCCGCTCGAACCGACGCCGGGCGGGCAGGTGGTCAGCATGGTCGACTTCGCCGCGCCCGATTTCGATCGTCACCCCGGCTTCCGCGCGGCGATGGCGACGGCGCAGGTGGCCGAGATGGAGGCGGGTGACCTGCTCTTCTATCCCGCCATGTGGTGGCACCATGTCGAGGCGCTGGCGCCGTTCAACGTGCTGGTGAACTATTGGTGGAACACCAGTCCCGCCTGGCTCGATACGCCCCAGCTCACCTTGCTCCACGGACTGCTCAGCCTGCGCGATCGCCCGGCATCCGAAAAGCAGGCCTGGAAGGCGTTGTTCGACTATTACGTGTTCGGCGACCCCGAGCGCCCGGCTGAACATCTGCCGGAGGCGGCGCGGGGTCCGCTGGCGCCGATCGACGCGATGGCCGCCCGTCGGCTGCGTGCCCAACTTCTCCACCGACTGAATCGCTGAGGTTCATTCGTACCTGCGCAAATGGTCGACGGAATCCGGCGGCCTGCCGCGTAATGGTTAATTTTTCCGCCAAGCCGATCGTTTGCCTAGACAAATCGACGGAACCCGTTGCGCGCGCGCCTGTTCGGGGACTGCCATGATGCGGGCATGATCCATGCGGCCGCTCCTGGCGTGTTGTACCCTGTTCAGGAGGATTTGCGGATGATTAAAGGCGCTTTGAGCGCGGCGGCCCTGGTTGCGGGCCTGTCGCTTACCCCGGTCGCGGCACAGGCCGCCACCGTCATCGGCGGTGCGACCGCCATCGATCTCACCGCGACCAGCACCTTCAATTCGCTCGGCTACAAGGTCGCGACCTACGGCACCGCGAGCGCCTTCAAGATCGGCAACGACCTCGTCGCCGCGTTCCTCATCACCGGCGGCTCACGCAACGACACGACCGGTGCGACGATCATCGACCATGCCGGTTCGGGCCTGAAATTCTCGCTGGGCGGCAACACGCTCAGCATCGGCAATTTCCAGATCGATACGGCAGCCGGCCTGGTCCGCGGCAGCGCCACGGCCAATGGCTTCACCCTCGGCGACAACCTGTCGCTGTTCAACCTCGGCACCGGCTCGGTGCTGACGCTGACCAACGAAGCGGCGGCCGCGTTCCAGACGACGCTGGGCACTGCCGGTCTCGCCGGCGCCACCATCGGCACGGCGACCCCGGTCGCGGTATTCGGCCCGAGCGGCGTGCCGGAGCCGGCCAGCTGGGGCTTGATGATTGCGGGCGTGGGCTTTGTCGGCGCGTCGCTGCGCCGTCGTGCTCGCAGCGCGGCGCGCCTCGCCGCCGCCTGAGCGTCAAAGCGGACATGGAAACGGCCGGGAGATCGCTCTCCCGGCCGTTTTCTTTTGTCCGGCGTGCGCAGCTTAGAAGCTTGCCCAGTCGTCCGCGTCGGCCCCGGCCATCGCGGCAGCGGGAAGGGGCTTCACCGGCGAGACATAGCCACCGCCGTTGCTGCGCGGCGCTTGGCGCTTGGGCTGCGGCTGTGGCTGCGCCGCCTGTCGGACGGGCGCCGCATGCTGCCCGCCCACTTCGAACTGGTGCGCGGAATCGCTGAGGCTGGTGACCTCGGCATTAAGGTTGCGCGCGGCGGCGGAGGTCTGCTCCACCATCGCGGCGTTCTGCTGCGTGCTGTGGTCCATCGTCTGCACCGCCGCGGCGATCTGGGAGATTGCAGTGGCCTGCGCCTGATTGTCGGTCGCCATCGCGCTGACCAGCTGGTGGACCTCGGCGGTCGCGGTCGAGATGGTGTCGAGCGCGCCTTCCACCTGCTGGACGGTCTGCACCGCCTCGACGATGTCCTTCTGCGTCGCGCTCAGCTGGTCGCGGGCGCGGCTGGCTTCCTCCTCCGAGCGCATCGCCAGCTGCGAGACGAGATCGGCGACCACCGCGAAGCCGCGGCCTGCCTCGCCGGCACGCCCCGCTTCCACCGCGGCGTTCATCGCGAGAACGCGGGTCTGGAAGGCGATCTTGTCCAGGCCCTCGATCACGCTGTCGATGCCCTTGGCGCCTTCGGAGACGCGGGTCATCGCCTGCACCGCGGTGTCGGTGATTGCGCGGCCATCGTTGACGGTCTGGATCGCGCCGTTGGTGCGCTGGACGGTGGTGTCGGCGGCGCGGGCGGTGGCCTTGAGCCGCTGGTCCATCTGGGTGACCGCCGCGGCGGTCTGCTCCAGGCTGGCGGCATTGGCTTCGGTGCGCTTGGCCAGGTCTTCCGAGGCCATCGCGATCTCGCTCGATCCGGTGCGGATCGTCGTGGCGCTGTCGAGCACCTGGGCGATCAGCGCGCGCAGATTGGCGACGGCGCGGTTGAAATTGGACTTCACCGGCTCGAATTCCGGCGCCACCGCGATGTCGATCGTGGCGGTGAGGTTGCCGTGCGACAATGCGTCCAGCTGGCTGTCGAGCGCTTCGAGCAGGCGGGCCTGTTCTGCATCGGCGGCGGCCTTGGCCTGCTGGGTCGACTGGAGGCCGATGGCATTCTCGCGGAATACCTCGACGGTGCGGGCCATGGTGCCCAGTTCGTCGCCGCGATCGGTGCCCGGCACGGTGCGACGGAGGTCGCCCCCGGCAACGGCCTGCATCGCGGACTGCAGCGCGTTGAGCGGATCGGTGATGCCGACGCGCGCGACGAGATAGCCGGTGCCCATCGCCACGAGCAGCGAGACCACGTTGATTACGACGAGCGTCCACACGGTCGATTCGCCGGCGGCCTGCAGCTTGTGCGACGTCTCGGCTGCGACCTTCATCCGGTCGTTGTTGAAGGCGAGGAGATGTTGCGAGATGGTCTGGATTTCGGGGTCCACCTCGCGCAGCAGCGCCAGCGCGGCGGCGTCTTCGTTGCGCAGGCCGTGCTGGATGGCGGCCTGGGTCCTGTCCTGCAGCGTCTCGATCTTGGCGCGAACTTCGTCGAGCACCGGCTTGGCGGACGGGTCTTCCCGTTCGATCTGGCCCAGCAGCGCCTTGGCCTGGGTGTAATTGTCCTTTTCCTCGCCCTCGGTTTCGCGCGCCATCGTGCTGTTGCCGTCATAGGCGACGGCGCGATAGCCGGCATAGGCCATCGCCTCGAGCAGGCGGTTGAGCCGGGCGGTGTGGGTGGTGCTGGGCAGCTTGCCCAGCGTGAGTTCGGAATAATCGCGGTTGGCGCGATTGAGGCTGCTGGCGCTGATCGCGCTGACGACCAGCGTCACCAGGCTGATCAAGGCGATCACCGCCAGGATTTTGACGGGCACGCGCACGCGCGCGAGTAACTGTTTCATCCCTAGAATCCCCAATGCACCGGCGTTGGATGCACCGGTGGCAAGTACCCCATTATAGAATCCGCGCGCTGCGCCGTGGTGCTTCTGGCGCCATAAATGTGGTCGATAACACGCTGGCGCCTCGCGGGACTTCGGAAGCGTGGGCGCGACCGATCGGTGCGATTGGCGCCGGATTTCCGCCGCATCGCCTATAATGCGGAGCGAGGCGCCGCGACGGCGTCGGGGGAAGGTATGCGCGTGGTACGACTGGCTCTGGTGATGATCGCCCGGAACGAGGCGCGCGCAATCGCGCGGGCGCTCGATAGCGCGCGTCCCCATGTCGATCGCATGATCGTGCTCGATACCGGCTCGACCGACGACACGGTGGCGATCGCCGAGCGCTGCGGCGCGAGGGTCCACACATTCGTCTGGCGCGACGATTTCGCCGCCGCCCGCAACGCCGCGCTCGACCATGCCGACGCGGACTGGAACCTGGTGCTCGACGCCGATGAGTGGCTCGAGGGCGGATTCGAGGCACTTTTGCCCGCGGCGCTGCCTACCGGGCGCAAGGCGCCGGCCGCGTTCATCGGCTGCGCGCGGCTGCGCAACGAGGGGGACGCCGGCACCGTTGCCCGACGGTTTCTGCCGAGGATCCTGCCGCGCGGGGTGCGCTATGCCGGACGGATCCACGAACAGCCGGTGTCGCCGCTGCCGCTGGTGCCGGGTGCGCTGCGCATCGGGCATGACGGCTATGCCGAGGCGCAGCTTGCCGCCAAGCAGGGCCGCAACCTCGCGCTGCTGCAGGTGGCGCTCGCCGAGGCGCCCGAGGATTGCTATCTCTGGTACCAGCTTGGGCGGGAGCATCTCGTCCGCGGCGAGGTCGAGGCGGCGGTCGAACCGCTGCAGAGGGCCTATCGCCTGACCGCGCCCGATGCGGCCTATCGCCACGCCGTGGTGCTTTCCAATATCCGCGCGCTGAAGGAAGCGGGCCGGCTCCACGATGCGCTGGCGCTGGTCGATGCCGAGCAGGCCGCCTGGTCGACCTCGCCCGATTTCTATTTCGCCGTCGCCGACCTCTATCTCGAATGGGCGAGCCGTGCGCCGGAACTCGCGATCGACGAGCTGCTGCCGGTGGTGGAGGGCGCGTGGCTTCGCTGCCTGGAGATCGGCGAACAACCCTTGCTCGACGGGTCCGTGGTCGGGTGCGGCAGCTATCTCGCGGCCGGCAACCTGGCGATGTTCTACGAGCGTCTGGGGATAGTGGACGAGGCCGAGCGCTATGCCGCGCTGGAACGCGAGTTGCTCGCTGCGGCCTGATCCATCCAGCCGGCGCGCGGCGGTCCTCGGGCGCCTCAGCGTCGTTGATCGCTCACGCTGATACCGGTATCAGAGCGGCCCGTCGAAAGGATCGGCGCGACGCAGGGAATCGAAGCGATGGCGAAGCAAGCGGCAGTCGAGCAAATCGCCCAGGCCTTCGTAGCCGCACGCCGCGCCCGACAAGGCTTCGCCGACTATCCGGGTCCGCTGCCGGAGACGCTCGGCGACGGCTACGCCATCCAGACCCGCGCCATCCAACTGTTCGATCAGCCGATCGCGGGATGGAAGGTCGGTCGCGTGCCCGAGGCGCTGGTAGCGCGGCACGGCGTGAACCGCCTGTCGGGCCCGATCTTCGCCGACAGCGTGGTGTGGGCGAAGCCAGGCGAAACGCCGGAAATGCCCGTGTTCCGCAACGGCTTCGGCGCGACGGAAGCGGAGTATCTGCTCCGGCTCGGCGCGCTGCCCGACAGTTTCGACCGCGCCTGGACCAACGAGGCGGTGCTGCCGTTCATCGACGATATCCGAGTGGGCATCGAGATCGCCGGTTCGCCCTTCGAGGGCATCAACCGCCACGGCCCCGCCGTCACCATTTCGGACTTCGGCAACAACAACGGCCTGTTGATCGGATACCGTATATCTTCTGGAGAGGATTTCCTTCACTGGCCAGTGTCGCTAACGATCGACGGGGAGGTCGCTGGAACCGGCACTGCGAGCGCCATGCTCGACGGACCGATCGGAGCGGTGCGCTTCCTGTTCGAACGCGCGCGCCAAGGGCTGCCCCTGGCGGAAGGCCAGTGGCTATCGACCGGCGCCGTCACCGGCGTCCACCCGGTACGGCCGGGGCAGAAAGTCGAGGCGCGATTCGGGCCGGAGCTGTGCGTGCAATGCTCGATCGGGATCGCCTGATCCCGGGACGGCGGAGTGGGATTGGAGAGTTGATGGCGAGCAAGGGCGAAGCCGCGGTAAGCGGCGCCGTGGAACGGGTGGGGCGGTATCGCTGGGTGATTTGCGGGCTGCTGTTCGCGGCCACCATCATCAATTACATCGATCGCCAGATGATCGGCGTGCTCAAGCCCACGCTGATGGCCGACCTGCACTGGACCGAGCAAGACTTTGCCGGGGTCATCATCTGGTTCCAGTTCGCCTATGCCGTCGGCTATATCCTGTTCGGCAAGATCGTCGACCAGGTCGGCGCGCGCGTCGGCTACACCATCGCCTTCGTCGTCTGGCAGGTGGCGCACATCTTCCACGGTGCGGCCCATAACATCACCCAGTTCGCCATCGCCCGCTTCGCGCTGGGCATCGGCGAGTCCGGCAACTTCCCGGCCGGCATCAAGGCGGTGACCGAGTGGTTCCCGGCCAAGGAGCGCGCCTTCGCGATCGGCGTGTTCAATGCCGGCGCGAACATCGGCGCGGTGCTCACCCCGCTGGTCATCCCGTATATGGTGATCGCCTGGGGCTGGCGCTCGGCCTTCGTCATCACCGGCGTGGTCAGCTTCGTCTGGCTGATCGCCTGGTGGCTGCTCTACCGCAGCCCGCGCGAGCACCCCAAGGTGACCGAGGGCGAACTCGCCTGGATCGAGCAGGACCCCGCCGACAAGGTGCAGAAGCTCGGCTATGGCTCGGTCCTCATGAAGCGCGAAACCTGGGCGTACGCGCTCGGCAAGTTCTTCATCGATCCGGTGTGGTGGTTCTTCCTGTTCTGGCTGCCGGGCTATCTGTTCGAGCGCTATCAGCTCGATCTCAAGACCTTCGGCCTGCCGCTCGCGGCGATCTATCTCGTGTCGGACATGGGTAGTGTGGCCGGCGGCTGGCTCTCCTCGCGGCTGATGCGCGCGGGCTACACTGCCAATGTCGCGCGCAAGCTGACGATGCTGGTCTGCGCCTTCGCGGTGCTGCCGGTGCTGTTCGCGGAATCGCTCACCAGCGTGTGGATGGCAGTCGCCGTGATCGGCATCGCGACGGCGGCGCACCAGGCCTTCTCCGCCAACCTCTATGCGCTGCCCGCGGACATGTTTCCGCGCGGCGCGGTGGGTTCGGTGATCGGCATCGGCGGCACCGTGGGGGCAGTGGGCGGCATCCTGATGTCCTTCTATGCCGGCGAAGTGCTGGCGCGGATCGGCAGCTACTGGCCGCTCTTCGCGGTGGCCGGCAGCGCCTATTTCGTCGCGCTCGCCTGCGTGCATTTCCTGTCGCCGCGGCTCGCTCGCGTCGACATGGGCGCCTGATTTTTCTCTGACCTGTCCGGAGTCTCCGATGGCCAAGCCGCTCAAGCTCGATCCCGACCGGCTGTTGCCGGCCGAGGACCGCACCCGCGCGATCGCGCGCGAACTGTATCGTGAAGTCGCCGAGCTGCCGATCATCAGCCCGCACGGCCATACCGATGCGAGCTGGTTCTCGACCAACGCCAACTGGTCGAACGCGACCGAGCTGCTGCTCTCGCCCGACCATTATATCTACCGCATGCTCTATTCGCAGGGCGTGTCGCTCGACGCGCTGTGCGTGCCGAGCAAGGCCGGCATGCCCGCCACCGATCCCCGCGCGGCCTGGCGCACCTTTGCCGAGCATCTCTACCTGTTCCGCGGTACCCCCTCGGCGATGTGGCTGGGCCATGTGTTCGGCGAGGTGTTCGGCTTCGACGTCGCGCTCGACGGCGAGACGGCCGATTTCTACTACGACACGATCAACGCCAAGCTGGCGAGCGACGACTTCCGCCCCCGCGCGCTGTTCGATCGCTTCAACATCGAGTTCCTCGCCACCACCGAGGGTCCGCAGGACGACCTCTCGGCGCACCATGCCGTGCAGGCATCAGGCTGGCCGGGCCGCGTCGTCACCACCTATCGCCCCGATGCGGTGATCGATGTCGAGCACGAGCAGTTCCACGGCGCGCTCAAGATCTTCGCCGAGAAGACGGGTGAGGATGTGTATAGCTGGGACGGCTATCTCGCCGCGCACGCCAAGCGTCGCACCGACTTCCGCGCCGCTGGGGCCACCGCAACCGATCATGGCCACCCAACCGCGCGCACCGCGAACCTGAGCAAGGCCGAGGCCGCCGCGCTGTTCGCCAAGATCCTCGGCAGCGACTGGACTCCGGCCGATGCCGAGCTGTTCCGCGCGCAGATGCTCACCGAAATGGCGGCGATGAGCGTCGAGGACGGGATGGTGATGCAGATCCACCCGGGCAGCTTCCGCAACCATAATGGCGGCCTGTTCGCCAGCCATGGCCGCGACAAGGGTGCCGACATCCCGATGGCGACGGAGTATGTCCACGGCCTCAAGCCGCTGCTCGATCGCTTCGGCACCTCGACCGCGCTGTCGATCATCCTCTTCACGCTCGACGAGACGGTCTATTCGCGCGAGCTGGCGCCGCTGGCGGGTCATTATCCGTGCCTCAAGCTGGGCCCGGCCTGGTGGTTCCATGACAGCCCCGAAGGCATGCGCCGCTTCCGTGAGCAGGTGACCGAGACGGCGGGCTTCTACAACACCGTCGGCTTCAACGACGACACCCGCGCCTTCCTCTCGATTCCGGCGCGCCACGATGTCGCGCGGCGGATCGACTGCGGCTTCCTGGCGCAGCTGGTCGCCGAGGGGCGACTGCTCGACTGGGAAGCGGCGGAACTGGCGTTCGAACTCACCAACGGGCTTGTACGCAAGGCCTACAAGCTCGATAGAGCCTGATAGACACCGGTGGCATAAGCGCCGCCCGAGGGAGACAGAGGATGTTCGACCGTACCTATTACGCCACGCACCCGGACATGATGGCGTGCGTGAGCAATGAGGAACTGCGCGACCGCTATCTGATCTCCGGGCTGTTCCGGGAAGGCGAATGCGTGCTCAACTACAC